>JBDTRM010000272.1:0-20652 GCA_039931675.1 Bacteroidia bacterium
CAGGATTAATTACCATAACCGGCAACAACCAGTTAGTTGAAATTGGCGGAGCCACAAGCTTTAACAATGCAGGAACAATAACTAAAAGTATAGGTACAGGAACCACCACTATTGCCGTTAACGGTTCCAATTCAGGGACCCTAAATGTAACAACCGGCATTATAACTTCCTCCAGGGCATTTATAAATTCCGGCAACATCAATGCTGCAAGCGGTCAAAGATTTCAGGTATCCGGTGGCACCTTTACTCTCAACACTGGCAGCAATTCAACTGGAGCGGGCAATTTTGAATTCTTGAGCGGAACCCTTACAGTTAATGCACTTGCAGCTACACCTGCAACAGCCTCCAACTATCTTTTTACAGGTGGCACCATGAATGGTTTAGGCACGTTAAAAGTAAACGCAGGCATGGACTGGCAAACAGGCAGCTTGCAAAGCAACCTGGTTCTTAATACTTCAGCGGTATCTACAAAATCAACTGCGGGGGGTGCATTAATTCAAGGTAATGGTGTATTAACTAACAATGGTGCACTCACTTGGTCTGACGGTAATTTCGGTCTTGGTAATGGAACCTTCAACAATGGCACAACAGGATTAATTACCATAACCGGCAACAACCAGTTAGTTGAAATTGGCGGAGCCACAAGCTTTAACAATGCAGGAACAATAACTAAAAGTATAGGTACAGGAACCACCACTATTGCCGTTAACGGTTCCAATTCAGGGACCCTAAATGTAACAACCGGCATTATAACTTCCTCCAGGGCATTTATAAATTCCGGCAACATCAATGCTGCAAGCGGTCAAAGATTTCAGGTATCCGGTGGCACCTTTACTCTCAACACTGGCAGCAATTCAACTGGAGCGGGCAATTTTGAATTCTTGAGCGGAACCCTTACAGTTAATGCACTTGCAGCTACACCTGCAACAGCCTCCAACTATCTTTTTACAGGTGGCACCATGAATGGTTTAGGCACGTTAAAAGTAAACGCAGGCATGGACTGGCAAACAGGCAGCTTGCAAAGCAACCTCATTCTTAATACTTCAGCGGTATCTACAAAATCAACTGCGGGCGGTGCATTAATTCAAGGTAATGGTGTATTAACCAACAATGGTGCTCTCACATGGTCTGACGGTAATTTCGGTCTTGGTAATGGAACCTTCAACAATGGCGCAACAGGATTAATTACTGTAACCGGAAACAACCAGTTAGTTGAAATAGGCGGAGCCACCAACTTTAGCAATGAAGGAACAATAACTAAAAGTACAGGAACTGGAACTACCACTATTGCCGTTAACGGTTCTAATGCAGGTACCATAAATGTAACAACAGGCATTATAACTTCCTCCAGGGCATTTATAAATTCCGGCAACATGAATGCTGCAAGCGGTCAAAGATTTCAGGTATCCGGTGGCACCTTCACTCTTAATACAGGCAGCAATTCAACTGGGGCAGGTAATTTTGAACTTTTGGGCGGCACCCTTACGGTCAATGCGCCTGTAGTTACACCCGCAACAGCGTCCAACTATCTTTTTACAGGCGGCACCATGAATGGTTCAGGCACATTATTAGTGACTGGAGGTATGGACTGGCAAATAGGCAGCTTGCAAAACAACGTGGTTCTTAATACTTCAGCGGTATCTACAAAATCAACTGTGGGGGCTGCATTAATTCAAGGTAATGGTGTATTGACTAATAATGGCACCTTCACATGGTCTGACGGTGATTTCGGTCTTGGTAATGGAACCTTCAACAATGGCACAACAGGATTAATTACCATAACCGGCAACAACCAGTTAGTTGAAATTGGCGGAGCCACCAGTTTTAGCAATGCAGGAACAATAACTAAAAGTACAGCAACAGGAACTACCACCATTGCCGTTAACTGTTCTAATGCAGGTACAATAAAAGGAATAGGCACTTATAATTTTACAAGGTTATTTACTGATACGGGTACAATAGCACCCGGCCTTTCCCAGGGTTTGCTAACCGTTAACGGAACACAACCATTCTCTGCCAACAGTACGTTAGCTATTGAAATGTTCGATGGCTCAGGAGCAGGAACAGGACATGACCAATTAATCCGTGACGGAAGCCTTACTCTGGCTGGCACGCTTACTGTGATTGAAACGGGATTGGTGCCAGCCGGTACTTATACAATTGTTAATCTTACAACCGGTACTATCAGTGGTACATTTAGCACAACAAATTTACCTAATGGCTATACTTTAATCATTAACACACAAACCGTTCAGCTTACAAAATGTATCAATGCTACCCCGGTTATTTCTACATCAGGCGCAACAACTTTTTGCGTAGGCAATAGTGTTACACTCACATCAAGTGCTGCCAATGGAAATCTTTGGAGTAATGGGGCTACTACACAAAGCATTGTAGTATCCGCATCAGGTAGTTTTACTGTGCAAAAAACAGGCAACCAGGCTTGCGCCACTTCTTTTTCTTCTGCCCCGAAAACAGTTACGGTTAATCCATTGCCTGCACCACCCACTGTATCAGCAAATGGACCAACAACCTTTTGCACGGGCGGCAGTGTAATTTTAACCTCAAATGCTACAACAGGTAATCTTTGGAGCACCGGAGCTACTACGCAAAGCATTACGGTTTCCACATCCGGTTCTTTTACGGTTACAAGGACAAATGCTAATGGTTGTACATCATCAAGCTCTGTTGCAAAAGTTATTACCGTTAATCCATTGCCTGCAAAACCTACAATATCAGCAAACGGTCCTACCACATTTTGCAGTGTTAGTAATGTAATACTTACCTCAAGTGCTGCAACCGGAAACTTATGGAGCACAGGTGCAACTACAAAAAGCATAACGGTTTCTACTGCAGGTTCGTTTACAGTTAAAACGACCAATGCCAACGGATGCACTTCCGCAAACTCTCTCCCAACCACTACCACAGTTATAACAGCAACTACATTTTTCCAGGATGCTGATGGTGATGGCTTTGGCAATGCTGCGGTATCGCAGCAGGCATGTTCAGCACCTGTAGGATTTGTAAGCAATAATACCGATTGCAATGATAACAATGCAGCAATTAAACCGGGAGCAACAGAAATTTGTAACGGCATTGATGACAATTGTAATGGAACCATTGATGAAGGATGTGGTGGCACGTTCACCTACTTCCGTGATTTAGATGGCGATGGTTTTGGTGATGCCGCTAACTCAATCACTTCTTCAAGCGCAACACCTCCCGCAGGTTTTGTTGTAAACAGCACTGATTGTAATGATAACAATGCAGCCATAAAACCCGGAGCAACAGAAGTTTGTAATGGCATTGATGACAACTGCAACGGAACTATTGACGAGGGTGTAAAAACTACATTTTTCCGCGATTTGGATGGTGATGGCTTTGGTAATCCGGCTTCAACTAAAAAAGCCTGTTCACAACCCGCAGGTTATGTAGCCAATAATACTGATTGCAATGATAACAATGCAGCTGTTAATCCTGGGGCAACTGAGGTTTGCAATGGAATTGATGATAACTGCAATGGAACTATTGATGAAGGTGTAAAAACTACATTCTTCCAGGATGCAGATGGTGATGGTTTTGGTAATGCTGCTGTATCGCAGCAGGCATGCTCAGCACCTGTAGGTTTTGTAACCGACAATACCGATTGTAATGATAACAATCCAGCCATTAAACCCGGAGCAACAGAAATTTGCAACGGCATTGATGACAATTGTAACGGAACCATTGATGAAGGATGTGGTAGCACGTTCACCTACTTCCGTGATTTAGATGGCGATGGTTTTGGTGATGCCGCTAACTCAATCACTTCTTCAAGTGCAACACCTCCGGCAGGTTTTGTTGTAAACAGCACAGATTGTAATGATAACAATGCTGCCATCAAACCGGGAGCAACAGAAGTATGCAATGGGATAGATGATAACTGTAACGGAAGTATTGACGAGGGTGTAAAAACTACATTTTTCCGCGATTTGGATGGTGATGGTTTTGGTAATCCGGCTTCAACTAAAAAAGCTTGTTCACAACCTGTAGGTTACGTAGCCAACAATACTGATTGCAATGATAATAATGCAAATGTAAATCCCGGTGCAACGGAACTATGCAACGGTATTGATGACAACTGCAACGGAACTATTGATGAAGGTGTAAAAACTACATTCTTCCAGGATGCAGATGGTGATGGTTTTGGTAATGCTGCTGTATCGCAGCAGGCATGCTCAGCACCTGTAGGTTTTGTAACCGACAATACCGATTGTAATGATAACAATCCAGGTATTAAACCCGGAGCAACAGAAATTTGTAACGGGATTGATGACAATTGTAACGGAATTGTTGATGATGGTTTTCCCTCACCGGTTAAACCAACGTCAATAACAGGAGTGTTCACCTATGTATGTGGAACCCAACAGACCTACACTGCACTTCCAAATAATGCAAATTCAACTTACTTATGGACAGGATTTCCCGCAGGAACTACTATTGTTTCGCAAAGCGGAAACACCATCACGGTTAATTTCCCATCTTCAGGTTTCACAAGTTCACTAATGAAGGTTCGCACTAAAATCTGTGCAAAAATGAGTGCAAATTTTACCAAATATGTTTACTGTGTTTATTCTATGCGTGAAGAACAAATCAATGCTTCAACAAATGAAAAGGAGGCCATTGTATATCCGAATACTTCTTCGGGAATATTCAATGTTGATTTCTCATCAATGGATGTTTCAACTGCCACAGTGCGCATCATGGATATGCAAGGCAAAATATTAATTGAGCAATCATATAATGAACCTTCATTGAATGAAAAATCATTCGACCTTACTTCATACCAGGAAGGTGTTTATGTAATGGCAATAATAAGTGATTACGGAACACAAACCATTCGCTTAATGAAGCTTGATTAATATTTCATTTTTTGGTATAGAAAGCCCTGTGAGAAATTTTCTCATGGGGCTTTTTTTGTGCGTTATGCAAAGGATTGCTGTTGAGTATAAACAATAAAAACTTTATCGAAGGAAGCACTGAAATAGTTTAAAAAATCAAGAAGTAACAACCATTATTATTTTATTAAACCCGCTGCCTTGTTTTAAAAAGCAAGGCAGTTTTTATCTGCATCATTCTTTACCTGATGAGACTGAAAAACAGTGTCTCAACAGTATCTTTATTCAAATCTAAATGATGAGCCTGCAAACCGGTTGGCAAAGCGCCTTTTATATGCTGTGGCGAATCATCTATAAAAATAGTTTCACCAGGCACCAGGTTACTATCGTCAATCACATACCTAAAAATTTCTTCATCGGGTTTCCTCATTCCGATGTTGCATGAGTAATATGTTTTTTGAAAAAGTGATTGAAAAATATTTTCTTTATAACGATGCTGATGATCTCCTTCAAATTTTTTTACGTGAATTGAATTAGTATTGCTCAATAAAAAAACACGATAGCGCTCATTTACTTTTTTCAGAAAATCAATTTTAGTTTGAGGAATAATTCCAAGCATGCTGTTCCATGCTTCATCTATCTGCTGGTTACTTACATCTTCACGAACATACTTTTTTATTTCCATCCTGAACTCATCATCGGTTATTAATCCTTTATCAAACTGATCAAAGAAATGCCTTTGTTCCTGTTGCGAGTATATTGAATCAAAATCGGTAGCTCCAAGATTTTTAAAGCCATCAATGGTGGCTTTCATATTTAACGGAAGTAAAACTCCGCCTAAATCGAAAATGATATTTTTTATTGACATGATGAATCTTTTCAAATCATAAAAAAACCCGAAACGTATATGCTCCGGGTTTTTAAGTTTTTATTTTTATTGTTTATTCTTCGCTGCTTTTATCTTTTTTAGCTTTCGCATCAAAGTCGAATGTTAACGTAAAACGTAATGTGTTTTCTAAAGGATTGCGTTGTTCAGTTGGAATGAGGTATGCAAAATCAAGTCCGAAAATATTGTACTTCAAACCTGCACCAACAGTAAAAAATTGACGATTCCCTTTATTAGCAGCTTCGTGAAAATACCCTCCGCGAAATGCAAATTGCTTGTCATACCAATATTCAAATCCTAACTGCCAGATTATTTCCTGCATTTCTTCCGAAAATCCATTTGGAGCATCGCTAAATGATTGGATCATGCCTTTAGGTACTCCAACATTTGGATCTTCACCATAAGCAATATAACGGTTGCCGGCAGTATCAGTTGCATATATAGGAGGAGTTGGCACTAATAATTTGCTGAACTCAACATTAAATGCTATTGAATTATAATCATTAATGTTCATCATTAATCCACTGCCAAATCGAAGATTGGTAGGAATGAAATCTTTAGTTCCTGTCTCTGAGTAAGATATTTTTGCACCTATATTGGTAATGGTAGCACCAATAGTTAAAATTGATTTTTTATCAGAGATATCTAATTCGCGGTGCCAGTAAGTTCCAATGTCGGCAGCAACCGATTGCCCTGCTTTGGTTTGCGCACCCTGAACTTCAATCCCACCGGTAAGGTTTGAGTTAATATAACGTAAGCTCAATGATCCTGAAAACTCTTCACCTAATTTACGTGCATAACCAATATCAATGGCAAATTCATTGGGATTAAATTGACCGGTTACGTTACCTACCACATCGGTAAAAGTGATATTGCCGAGAGAAAAATATCTCAATGAACCGGCAATAGCCGCATCGCCCTTTAACTTCTTATAACCTGTTATATATGCAAGATTAATATCAGGCACTAACTGTCGGAGCCAGGGTGTATATGAAATACCAATGCCGCCTGTTTTATCTGAAAATGCAAGCTTAGCTAAGTTCCAGTGTGTGGAGTTTACATCGGGTGAAGTAGAAACCCCAACCTCGCCCATACCACCTGCACGCGAGTCAGGACATATCAACAAAAAAGGAACAGCCGTGGTAATTGTATTAATGCCACCTAATAATTGACTTGTGTTTAATGTGTCCTGTGCCTGAGTTAAACCGGTAATCGTACTTACACTAACAGCAGAAAGCAAAAACTTTCTAAGGATTGAATTTTTCATTTAAATAATTTATTGTGTTCTTAATTTTTCAAAGGGAGCGCAAATATAATATTACTTTCCGGTTTATGACTGCTGCGCCTTATTCAGACTTCTACCTTTTTTGATTTTGTAAAATGTAAATTTTTGCTCATCCTTCTAAATTATTTTGTTTTAATGCGATTCAAAGATGGGGTAATAAACGGCTGATTTACTGCAAAAATGATTAAACGGTAATTATTACTTATTATTTGGAACAAACAATAATTTATCCGAAAAAAACACCTTCGGCAATCAAAAATTATTTGAGAACTACCAATTTTTCAATCTTTTCGGCACTTTGCCCGCCTTCTAAAGAGGCAACTTTTAATTTGTAGAGATATACACCTTTGCCAATAGCATCTCCAAAATCATCGCGCCCATCCCACTCAATGCCATCAAGGCGATATCCATCGCAATTCACATATTGATTGATGTTTTTAATCAATTTGCCTGATACCGTAAAAATTTTTATTTCTACTCTCAATGTTTGGCAAGCCAGGTTTTGCTCAAAGAAAAATTTTGTTTTTGTAGTGAATGGATTTGGATAATTGAGCACATGTTCTAAAGCTAATTTGGCTGATTCGGCCACTACAAACTCAGTGTAAGCCTCTGATGAATTATTGTAAATGTCCCATGCTTTAAAGCTTATGCTGTGGCGGCCGCTGCTTAATTTCTCCAAAGGATAAATCACTTTGCCACCTGAGTAAGAATTCAAATCGCCTAAGTAATAATCATTGAGAGAATAAATTTTATCATTTTCTTTATCTAATTGTGCAGTAATATCGTGGCCAATTCCATTGCCAACAGTATTGATGCCATTACTGTCATTCAAAAGTGCATAAATGCTTGGACTTTCATTAGTAAGTCCGCCAAAAACAAATTTATCACTGTTCAGGTATAGCTTTAGTTCAGGTCCTTTATTGTCAGCCTTGGCATTTAAATTTATTCCTCCAATCAGTACATTATTGTTATATCCCTGTGCATCGGTAAATCCATTCTGGGCATAAAAACTCAGTCGCCCTTTACCAACGGAATACTTAATGTCTTTAGGCACAATGAATGAAAACTCAAAATCGCCATTAGTTACACTTGCCTTGCCTTTATATAAAATACTCTTTTGAATAGTAAATGGAAAAAATCCACTTTGATCGCTTCCGGTTGAGTCATTTCGTAATGTTACTAATGAATCAACTTTATCATATATGGTAGGGTAAACCACACCATTAAATGTACTCAGTTTATTCCCACTCTTATCACGCACCTCGCCTTTTATTGTGACCAAGCTGAGTGCCTCTAAAGTATCTGTTGAAACATTAATGTTCACACCGTTTAATTGTGTTGCAACAACATCATATTCGGGATAAGCCATTCTTAAAGCAGGGTCACCTAACAAGGCGAAATTACGCTGACCGGCATCAGTCGCAGTCTGACGTTTTGCGGCAGCAAATATATCACCCATCCGGGGCATTGCTCCGTTTATAGGTGTAAACATTGAGTCTATCATCACCCTGTTTATGTTTTCGTTTGTGTTTGAAAATGCAAGGCGGGTTGTGGTAAACAATGCGATGCCACCGCCTAATCCATTAACTAATACCAACTCACCAGCCGATGTGCGCGAAGGGTCATCATATCTGCTAAATTCGCAGGTTGCTGTTATGAATACGGGCAACTTATTAAGATTGCTCCATGAACGAATGTCAGATACTTCAAGTACGCGCTCTTCTGTCCAACCTAACTCACCCCCATGCCCGGTATAGTTTATAAGCAACGCACCTTTGTCCACTCTTTTATTAATTGCATCTTTTACCGAAGGATAGCGCTGGCCTCCCGGTGTGCTTACCTGCTGAAATGCATCAAGATATATTTTATCAGTGTTATATCCCGGCACATCAGCCTGAGCTAATTTCGAAAGTCCGTCAGACTGGCTTACATGCAGTGTTCCATTCTGATCATCAGCAATAAAGCAAAGAATATTGCGCCAGTCACCTAAAGGCGAAGCAGTGGTGTTACATACTGATTCATCAACAATCTTTCCCGGAATTGTGGAATAATTAATTATCTTATCTACTACTATTTTTGCCTGGTCAGAACTACCCACAGGTATGCGACCTACACCAAGATCACTTTCTTCATTAGTGTTCCAGATACCTTCGCTATCATCAAGAAGTGCGAAAAAATCATCAGAGCAATATGACCCTGTAGGAGCACATGAGTTTAATGATTGATAAGTTACAATGTAATTTCCGGTTGCATAAAGTTTATTTTTGTTATCATAAGAACCATCACCCACTAATAATAAATAGCGTGGCAGATCAGCAGCAGTGATAGCCCGATCATAAAACATTTTTGCAAAATCACGAATAGCCGAAATATCCTGAGCGCCTGATGAATACTCGTTGTAAATTTGTTCTGTAGTAGCAACAACTACTCTCAAAGTGTCGTGTGCGCGATGAAAATCAGCGAGGCGATTAGCTTGTTGTAAAAACAATGGATGGGTTACGATTATTAAATCTGTTTGTGGTAAAGAATGTAAATCCTGGTTTTCAACTTGACCAATTGCGGTGGCGCTTTTAAAAGAAGTGTTATCAAATATTGCAAATTGCCTTAATGAATCAGATGGCAATGTAAATTGAGCCGTTGTTCCATTTAATAAATATTGTTGTTCGCTAACATTATAAGGAGACGTAACTTCCCATATTTTATAATTTGAATTAACAACATTTGAAATTTGATATTGGGCTACCTTACCTAGGCCAGTAACGTTCTTGTTTCTGAAGAATTCAACACTTCCGGATACAGAGAGGTTACGGGTTGTATTTACTTCGAGGTAATTGAGCCATCCATTGGCCGGTTGTGCCACAGCGCTGAAGCTGATATTAATTCCTATATTATCATTAACGGCATTAAACACAGCAGTAGTGCCAGCAGTTGCACAATAGGGAGCAGTAAAATCATTGGGCACACCACCTACTTTTACTGTTTGTAATTGCTGACCATTGTAGTTAATACTAAAATCAGAACCCGAAGTACCATTAAAACTACGCGCAGCAAAATCAACCTTCATGTAAGCCTGGATACTTTGGTTAAGATTCGGAAAGTTGAATGAAAAATCTTGTGAAGGTTGTACGTCAAAGGCATCGCCATACCATTCGCGGCCTGATTTAATGAGATTATATCTATCAGATTCATAAAACTTGTAGTCATCAAAAGTTGTTACCACGTCTGTTGGTGTAAGCGATGTGCTTTGCTGTGGTTGAATGCGCTTACCTGGTCCCAAATCAACATTGATAAAATAAAATGTAGTGTCTGAAAAAAGATTTTTTTGGTGATGATAACGCTGATCGCTTGATGAGTAACTCCATTTATCCTGCGACTGACCATAAAATAAAACATAATCACTATGATCAAATTTACCGTCACTTTCACCGGCAACGTAAATTGCATTTTCCATTAAATCATCAGGCCGGTAAACTGAATTTAAAACAGGAACCATACCTCCACCATTACCATAAACACGAATGTTATGCGGATCAATATTGTCAAGATCGCTGATACCTAATTGACCTTTAAGAAAGTTGTAGGTCAGTTTGTAAATTCCATCATCGGTAACAGCAATTTTATACCACATGCCCGATGATAAAACCGAATGTGGTGCATAATACCGCTGAACTGTTGGGTTACCACCTCCTTTTTTTGCATCGGCAACTTTTTCTAACCTGAATGAAATTAATTTTTCAAAGCCACCTGTGAGTTGGTTTTTACGGAGTGGCAAAATCTTAATCCATGCAGCACTTGTTTTACGATAAGTGGTAATTTCAACTTCAGGTATTACCTCATTAGGAATTAATTCAGAATGCATAATATAATCCGTTTCTTTTAAATCAGCATACTGAGCATCTGCTAAAACATAAGTAACATTTCGGTTATTATCGCTGAGAGGAATACGTTCAGTGTAAAACGGAAGAAAGTCCTGCGAAGCATCATGAGTGCAGTTTTCGAAATTGAGGGCTTTAGTTTCAATACCTTTTGAAAAATAAAAAGACTGTGGTACTGTCCATCTCAATGTTCGGTTGTATTGCGCAGTTGAAAGGTTAATTGCAACTAAGTTAAAAAGGATAATAGCTGTGATTGAATATTTTTTTTGTTTCATGAATTATAACACGTATATTTATTAACCGGTTTCAATGTTATTGTCAAAAGTATTTAATTTTTTTGATGGCTATTGTAAACAAATTGTCAATTGAATTTTGTTTATTGATAGGATAATCTAATTTTGTGAGTGAATAATAGAGCGAAAAATATTTCATCGGGCTTCTAACGTTAAAAACAATTAATTATTATTGCAAAATAAACTTCGCAAAAATTCCGTTAGCTTCGGTACTTTATAACTCATGAAAAAACTATTACAAGTTCTTATTTTGCTAATGGTTGTACAAGGTGTTTATGCGCAGGACCCCCAATTCTCGCAGTTCTATGCCGCACCCATTTATCTTAATCCCGCTTTAGCAGGAAGCAGCCGCTGCCCCCGTGTAACTTTAAATTATCGCAATCAGTGGCCATCACTTAATAATGCATTTGTTACTTATGCTGCAGCTTATGATCAGCAGGTTGATGCTATTTCAGGTGGATTGGGCTTAATAGTTATGAGCGACAAAGCAGGCGAGGGAACTATTAACACCACTAGTGCTGGTTTTATGTATGCTTACCAGGCTGCATTAAGTCGTAAAGCTTCTATCAGGGCGGCAATAAAGGCAACTTATGTTCAGAAAAAAGTTGACTGGGATAAGCTTACCTTTGGCGATATGATTGACCCCCGTTATGGATTTGTATATCAAACAGTAGAGCAGCGCCCCGCAAGCGAAACTAGATCTTTTATGGATTTTTCAGCAGGTATAGTTGCCTACAGCGATTTAGTGTATGGAGGTGTGGCAGTTGACCATCTAACCCAGCCCGATGAAGCATTTTTAGTAACGGGCAGCAGCGAATTGCCTATGAAAATTACTGCTCATTTCGGTGCCATGATTCCCATCGGTTATTACAATGCCAGGATGGATAAAGATGAAGGAACATTTATTTCTCCCAACATAATATATCAGCAGCAACGTTCGTTTAATCAATTAAATTTAGGAGCTTATTTTTCGAAATCACCATTTGTGGGTGGTTTATGGTACAGAGGTAGTTTAGGAAAAGGCAGCTTCATATCAAGCGATTCATTTATTGCATTAGTTGGTATTCAAAAAGGAATGTTTAAAGTTGGTTATAGTTACGATATTACGGTATCGCAATTGAGCAATGCCAGTGGCGGTGCGCATGAGGTTAGTTTAGGATTACAATTCCCGTGTCATCCTAAGAAAAAGCGATTCCGTCCTATCAGTTGTCCCACTTTCTAAATTTTTATTAACATTGCAGTTCCATTTAAATTCATCAATATGAATCTTAAAACAACAGCATTTCATTGCTGCGCAGTAGTTGCGATAGCAACATTTGCTTCTTGTAAACAAGAAGCTTCTTCTACTACAGGTTGGGCTTATAACGACCCCAAAAATGGAGGCTTCGAAGTGGTAAATTATCTCGAACAGGAAACTGGTCCGGGTTTGGTTTTGATTGAGGGGGGTACTTATACTATGGGCCGCACCGAACAAGACATTACCATGGATTGGGATAACATTCCACGAAGAGTTACTGTCCACTCTTTTTATATGGACGAAACAGAAATTTCAAATATTCATTACCTTGAATATCTGTATTGGCTCACCCGTGTTTTTGGAACTGATTACCCCGAAGTGGTTAAAAAGGCATTGCCTGATACCTTGGTATGGCGTGACCGGCTTGCATTCAACGAGCCTTTTGTTGAATTATATTTACGTCACCCTGCTTATCAGAATTATCCTGTGGTTGGTGTAAGTTGGTTACAGGCTACCGATTATTGCCGCTGGAGAACTGATCGTGTTAATGAACAAATTCTCATTCGTGAAGGTATTTTGCGCGTAAACCCTGCACAGGTTAATGAAGACAACTTTAATACCGATTCTTATTTAGCCGGTCAATACGAAGGCTTGGTAAAATCACCGCTTAAAGATTTAAGCCCTAATGGCGATACCCGTAAAGTTCGAATGGAGGATGGAATTTTACTCCCCCGTTATCGCCTGCCAACCGAGGCTGAGTGGGAGTATGCAGCATATTCTTTAATTGGAAATACAACTTTTGAACGGATTGGC
This sequence comes from Bacteroidia bacterium, assembly GCA_039931675.1. Classification (GTDB taxonomy): domain Bacteria; phylum Bacteroidota; class Bacteroidia; order AKYH767-A; family OLB10; genus JAEUTH01. The sequence continues at coordinate 13,267 of JBDTRM010000272.1, forward strand.
GAACGCAAGATATACCCCTGGAACGGTCACGTGGTTCGTAATGCAGATGAAAAGTATAAAGGTGAAATGCTTGCAAACTTTAAACGAGGCCGCGGTGATAACATGGGTGTAGCCGGCAAATTGAATGACAATGCAGATATACCGGCACCGGTATTTTCTTATCTTCCTAATGATTATGGCCTGTATAACATGGCAGGAAATGTTTCAGAATGGGTTATGGATGTTTATCGTCCGCTATCCCATGAGGATGTTTCAGATTTTAATTCCTATCGCGGTAATGTTTTTCAGACACAGGTAACTGATGCTGATGGTAATATAGATGAAAAAGATAGTTTGGGAAGAGTTAAATATCGCGATGTTACCGATGCCGAAGCTGTAACCCGGAGAAATTACAAGAAAGCAGACAATATTGATTTTATTGATTCTGACGAACCTGATTACATTAAGTACGATGAAAATAATTCGCTCATTAATAACCGTGCACGTGTTTACAAAGGAGGCTCATGGAAAGACCGCGCTTATTGGATGAATCCTGGATCGCGGAGATTTTTAGAGGAAACACAATCTAACGATTATATTGGTTTCCGTTGTGCTATGATTCGTGTGGGAAGCCCGGTTGGTATGGGTAAAGGTGACAGAATGTCTAAACCACATTAATCCCGTGAATTAATAAAATTCTATAAATTCCCTTCTCATTATGAGGAGGGATTTTTTTTGAGAATTAAATTGCACTTCTTGTATCATTGTGATAACATATAGAAAATCCGCTTTGGTTGAATAATTTTTTTGAAAACAAAATATGATTGAACACCTTTATCAGAAGTTTACTGAAACCGGAAAAGTGTGCACTGACACAAGAAATATTATTCAAGGCTCCATTTTTTTTGCCTTGAAGGGACCAAATTTTAATGCAAACTTATTTGCCATTGAAGCTTTAAACAGAGGTGCCGCCTTTGCAGTAATTGATGAAGATATTAATGTAAGCGACAACCGCCTTATTCTTGTAGATGATGTATTGACAGCATTACAACAATTGGCTACTTATCATCGCAAAAAGTTCGATATTCCTGTTATAGCAGTTACAGGAACTAACGGCAAAACGACAACAAAAGAATTATTGAAAAGAGTGTTGTCAAAAAAATATAACACACTTGCCACTGTTGGTAATCTTAATAATCATATCGGGGTACCACTTACATTATTATCCATTGATAAAACTACTACTGCTGCTGTAATTGAAATGGGCGCCAATCACCAAAAGGAAATTGAAATGCTTTGCAAAATAGCAGAGCCTACTCATGGTTTAATTACTAATGTTGGCAAAGCACATTTAGAAGGATTTGGAAGTTTTGAAGGAGTGATAAAAGGAAAAACAGAAATGTACACATATCTGAAAAATTCAAAGGGTGTAATATTCTGCAATTATGATAATCAATTATTGCAACCGCTGTGCGCTGGTTATGACAAGGTGTTTTATTACGGAACATCAGACATGGCAGATATTAAAGGAACACTTTTAAACGAAGATTCATTTCTAAAGCTTAAATGGCGACAAAAGAAAACCGCCACGGAATATGATGTTTCAACGCAAATAGCAGGCAGGTATAACTTTGAAAATTTGCTTGCCGCCCTTGCAGTAGGTTGTTATTTTAATGTGGAGGCTGAACTAATAAATAATGCTATCGAAACATACATACCATCAGACCAGCGCTCGCAATTAATTAAAAAGGGAAGCACTTCCATAATGCTTGATGCATATAATGCTAACCCTACCAGTATGCGCGAAGCAATTTTGAATTTTGACAAAAACTTTGTTTCACCTAAAATTGTCTTGCTTGGTGATATGTTTGAATTGGGTAATGACGAACTGGAAGAGCACAGGCAATTAATTATGTTATTGAAAGAATGTAATTTTAATAAAGTGGTTTTGGTAGGAGAGCGCTTTGCGGTGCATAAGGGTTTGATTGACGCATTGTTTTTTGAAAACAGTAAACAGGCGGGTCAATGGCTATCACAGCAAAACATATCAAACACTAATATACTCATTAAAGGCTCAAGAGGTTCAAAGATGGAATTGGTTTTGCAACATCAGGTACCAGATTCTTTTTAGAAAAGGTTAACTATACTGTGTAATGTTCATTCATTTATAAAACTACATTTGCAGTAGGTCAGAATAAAATAAAATCAGTTTTGTTTTCTCCACCCCCATTAAATAAAATAATTAAAACAAATGAATAACCCTGCTTTATCCAAAGCCAATTCAAATCTTATTGAGCAAAAGGATATTAAAAAAACCATTAATATTTTTGTAAAAAACTGGTATTGGTTTGTCATTTTCGTTGGTATGGGATTAGCCGCTTCCATACTCTATCTCAAGAAGGCTACTAACTATTATGGTGCAACATCAAGCATTCTCATTAAGCCGCAAAAAAGTGCTTTCAATGCATTGGAAACTAATGAGCTTTCGGTGGGCGGCCCCGGAAAGGATCAGCTGAATAACGAAATGAAAATCCTGGGAAGCCGTAAAATGGTCAATGAAGCCGTTCAAAAACTTAACATTGAAATTTCATATTACGTAAAAGGACAAATTAAAACCGGTGAAATTTATAAAAACCTCCCTTTTAAAGTTGAAGGTAAAATAATTGATAAAGACCTATATGGTAAACGTTTTGAAGTAGTAGTTTTAAACAATCAACAGTATAAGATTTACGTAAGCGGCCGCGATTGGGAATTTACCAAAACGTGCAACTTTGGCGAACCCGTTATTTCAAAACGATTTACAATTGTTCTTAATGCCAACGAAAATATTATTTCGGGCAACTCAGCCATCAGCTTAGTAAAATATCTTTTCAGTTTTCATGATTTGAATTATTTAGTTGATAAATATAAATCGTCACTTAACGTGGCAAGCGAGGAAGGTGCAAGTGTTATGAAGTTGAACCTGGATGATGAGGTAGAGCAACGTGCAGTTGATTTTCTGGATACACTCACTAACATATATATTGAAAATTCAATTCGTGTCAACAAGGAAATAAATGCCAATACCCTGGCTTACCTCGACAACGAGATAAAAGATATTTCAAGCTCGCTTAACAGTTCTGAAAATGCGATGGTTAATTTTTATAATACAACAGGGTCGGTTGATCTCGGTGCTCAAACGGCCGGTAAGATTCAGCAAGCTGACATACTTGATGCAGAACTTCGTAAGTATGAAATAGAATATGACAACATTAATATGTTGAATAACATGCTTAATGATGATAATGAAAATAACCTTTCGGCTATTTCAAACATTTTGCAAACACAAAATAATCCCGGCCTGCTTACTGCATTTAATAAATTAGTGCAGATGATGGAACAAAGACAATCGCTTATGCTAAGCAATACGCCCAGCAGCCCGGCAGTGAAAAATCTTGAAGCCGAAATTGCAACCGTTAAAAGTACTATCAATGGAACCGTTATTAATATTAGAAAAACACTTGCAAATCAGATCAACAATTTGAATAAAAATATCGGTCAGATCAAATCGGTGGTTTCAGGATCAGCATCGGTTAACCGCGGTTTGCAAAACGTGAAACGACAGGTGGACCTCAATGAAAAGATGTACGTGTTCTTAATGGAAACACGCGCACAAACCATGATTGCCCGCTCGGCAATAGTGGCTGACAAATTTATCTTAGAACCCGCCCGCAGCATTGGTTTGGTGCGCCCCCTACCCTCCAAGGTATTAATGACAGGTTTTGGTTTAGGACTGGCTTTCGCTTTTATGGTTATATTCTTTAAAAATCTTTACCTCAATTATATTACCAATAAAGATGACCTGAAAGAAATTACACATCTGCCTATCATCGGTATTGTAGCTAAAGTTAAAGAGGGTGAAAAAGAGTATAATATCGTTGAAAAGTATCCTCAATCAATTGCCTCCGAAGCTTTTCGCGTTATTCGCACCAATCTGAGCTATTACAAAACACAGATTGTGTTGATGACTTCATCAGTTGCAGGCGAGGGAAAAACTTTTTGCGCAGTTAACACGGCCACTATACTTTCAAAAAGCCGCAAACGGGTAATTCTTATTGATTGCGATTTACACAAACCTAAGCAGGCTAATGCTTTCAACCTGACCAATGATGTTGGTATCACTTCTTACCTGGCAGGCAAAAGCAGTCTTAAAAATATTATTAAAGAAACCGGCATTGAAAACCTGAATATTATTTTATCAGGACCGCGCACACCCAATGCAAGTGAATTGCTTTTAGACCCGCTGATGGATAAATTAATAGAGGATTTGAAAAAGGAATATGATTATATCATTATTGACTCAGCACCTGTCGGGTTAATTTCAGACTCGTTGGAATTGATGAAATATGCTGATCTTACCTTATTTGTTTTAAAGGCAAATTATTCTAAAAAAGATTTTGTGGATGTGGCACACCAGATTACTGAACGAAATCCTGGAAAAAGTGTTGGATTTATTCTCAATGCTGTTAGTGCTAAAAATATTACAGCCGGTTATGGAGGTGGGTATTATAAATAATGTTGGAAGAAATCACGAAGAATGAATAATGAATAATGAAGGAATGAAATAGTAAAAGTTTTAAATTCATTTTTTGAGAAAATGTAATTCGACATTCATTATTCATCATTCAAAATTCAAAATTATCAACTTCAACACCTTTTATATCTTAATCCCCGTTTTTTTATTTCAAATGGTTTCACAACTTTGCATCCTGGTAAAACAGAACGCCCTTTAACCCCAAAGCTTGCCTGTTAATTTTATAATAACTCACTCTTAGCAAGTCAAAGCAGCAAAGCACATCAATGTCCTTATACAGCGAAACATTTCAAAGCATAAAAGATCACCTCAGCGCAGGTCAGAAAAAGAAAATGATAGGACTGGCCTGTTTAATTTTCGTGCAAGGGGTGCTTGATGTATTTGGCCTGGGATTGATTTTGCCGATTATCAAAATTGCTTCTGATCCCGAAGTAGTTTCGGCCAATAAATTTTACATGGGCGACATTTTTAACTGGCTGGGTTTTACCTCAATTAATTCGTTTATATTATTTGTAGTAATAGCGGTGCTGATATTTTATATCCTCAAAACCATTTTCGGATTATTTGTCAGTTGGGTTCTTGCTTTATATGCTACAGAGGTGGCTGTTTACATTACAAGAAATCAATATGATAAATATTATGGAATTTCTTACCTTGATTTTACCAATGTAAAATCATCAGTAATTACCAATCATGTTTTTAATAACCCTGCTTCGTATATGGCCTGGGTGATTAATCCCCTTATCATAATTTTTTCTGAAAGTATAATTGTTCTTATCATCATTATTGGAATCATCATTATTGATTTTAAATTATTCATCTGCATACTCGGTACTGTAGGACCTGCCAGTTGGCTTATTTATTATTCTCTCAAAAATAAAAGCGGAACCTATGGCCGTGAATTAGACCGTGTGATACCAAAAGTATATGGCTCGCTTAATAATTCCGTAAATGGTTACATAGATGTGAAACTTGCAGGTAAAGAGCGTGACTTCCGCCAACAGTATATGGAACATATCAATAAATATCATGACGTTACGCAGAAGAGTGGCTTTATAAGCCTGGTGCCTATGCGCGGTTACGAGATAGTAGCCATGCTGGGTATTGTAGTCATATTTGTTTACATACTTTTTATTTCTGAAAAAGGCACCAGCAGCGCAGTGGTATTAGTGGGTTTATTTGCTGCCGCGGCTTACCGTTTAATGCCTTCTATGAATCGCATAGTGGGTAATCTTATGTATGTAAAGCGGAGCCAAAGCAGCGTAGCTAATCTTAATTTTTATAAAGATGCAATACCCGGCCGTAAACCGGTTGTTGAAGATTTGCCTGTTACATTTAATCACACCATTGAATTTAAAAACATCAATTACCGGTTTCCGGGTGAGTTGGCTTATGTTTTAAAAAATATTAATCTTAAAGTAAAAAAAGGCGAGAAGGTTGGTTTTGTTGGCACATCGGGTTCCGGGAAAACCACACTGATGAATACATTGCTCAGGTTTATTGAAGAAGAAAGCGGTGAAATAACGGTGGATGGAGTTAAACTTACCGACAGTAACCTAATCAATTGGCGCAAGCTTATTGGTTACGTAAAGCAGGACATCTTTATTTTAGATGGAAGTATAAAAGAAAACGTAGCTTTTGGTGATACCGAAGTAGATGAAAGAAGATTGCTGCGAGCCATAACACAGGCATCGCTTAGTGATCTGGTTAAATCATTGCCCGATGGCGTTAACAGCGTGGTGGGCGAAAAGGGTAGCCGCCTGAGCGGAGGACAGCGCCAGCGCATAGGTATAGCGCGTGCGTTATACCGCGATGCAGAAATATTAGTGTTTGATGAAGCTACATCAGCACTTGATAACGAAACCGAAGCCGAAGTAACCGAGGCCATTGATAAACTATCTGATACCAACAAAACCATTTTTGTAATCGCCCACCGCATCACCACCTTAAAAAACTGTAACCGCATTTACGAGTTGAAAAACGGAACCATTCAAGGTGTTCACAGTTATGTGGAATTGCTTGAAAGGGTGATTTGATGGGTTTCTAATTATTGTTTAGTTTTTTATTTTACAAGTACTCAATGCTTCTTTTAATCTTTTTTGATTAAAAGAAGTGGGTTGGCATGTTTCTTTAACACTTAAATGTGAAAGCGAATAATTTGACGAATGAGCAGAAAATTTAAAACTCAATTTCATCGAAATATTCTTAGTCTTTCATTTGTTATAATCACTTAATTTTCTTAACTTTGTTTTATGAAAGCAACAGGCATCACTCTTATTGTAATTGGCTTAGTGCTAACAATTTTTACAGCTTTCCAGTTTTTCACGAAAGAGAAAGTTGTTGATTTAGGAAAAGTAGAAATATCGAGGGAGAAGCCTCACTCCATTAGCTGGTCGCCCATAATTGGTGTTGTAATTATGGGAATTGGAGGAGTTGTTTTGTGGCAGGCTTCAAAAAAATAATTTATACAAATTCAATTAAGTCTATATAGCATTCTTTGCAGAAAGCAGATTTTCGCCCCCACTGCTTATTTCCCATTAAATGTAAGAATGATGTAACTTCTTTCCCAATATGTGCAACGTTTGCCTTTTCATGGTGCGCATTTTTTTAAGCATAAAAATTAATTCACAATTTAATTCGGTTCAAATGAAAAATAAATTACTTCGTGTAATAACAGTCGCTGCTTTATTGGTTTTACCAAAGTTAATTTTTGCTCAAGCTCCAAACCTTGGAACCGCAGCAAATTTTGTTCTCTTTTCTACCAATGGTGCCGTAAGCAATTCAGGCATTTCGCAAGTTACCGGCAATGTGGGCACTAACAATGGCAGCAGCAC
>JBDTRM010000273.1:0-42684 GCA_039931675.1 Bacteroidia bacterium
AAAAATTAGGATTAACAATTGCTACCCAAAACAATGTGGTTCATCAGTAGCGAAGCGAAGGAACTTTCTTCAAATGAAGCACTTACTTTAAATGTATGAAGCTCCTTCGCTTTACTCAGGATGACAATAACTGACAGTTCCATGTTCTGGATTTCTTTCTACTTCACATTAACCTCCAGCAACTTTTCATCACCAATAAAACATTCTAATTTATCGCCAATTTTTACTGCGCCAACACCTGCAGGCGTTCCCGTAAAAATCAAATCGCCTTTTTTTAAAGTGATATAAGAGGAAACAAAGGCAATTATTTTATCAAAGCTGAACAGCATCATTGAGGTATTGCCTTGCTGCTTTAATTCACCGTTAATGCGAAGCGAAAAATCAATCTGGCTTAAATCGGGAAAATTTTCTTTTGGAATAAAAGTACCTATGGGTGCCGAGCCGTCAAACCCTTTGGCAAGTTCCCAAGGCAAACCTTTGGATTTTAATTTCGATTGCAGATCGCGGGCAGTGAAGTCAATGCCAACCGTTAGTTCATCGTAATATTTAGGTGCAAATTTTTCGGCAATGTTTTTTCCTACTTTATTTATTTTTAAAACCACCTCCACTTCGTGATGTATATCGCTGCTGAATGACGGATAGAAAAAAGGCATGTCGCGTTGTGGTATAGCCGTGTCAGGTTTCAGGAATATTACCGGCTCATCATTCTGTACATTGTTTAATTCCTTAATATGCTCTGCATAATTGCGTCCTACACAAATAATTTTCATGAATTCAGTTTTTAAAATTGGTGCAAATGAAAATTATTTATTTGAGAAATGAGAATGACGATTGAACAATTGAAGATTACTGAAAACAACAAACCCCTCTCATTTTAAAAGGGGTTTGTTATTTAATCTTTAAGAAAAATCAGATCAGCATTATTTTTTCTCTTCATCCTTTTCAGGAATGCGGCATTTCTCAACTATACGATGAAAAATATCATGCGCCTCAGAAATTAATTTTTTGAGGTCTTCATCTGATTTTTTGGCAACAACTGCAGCTTGCACTTCTTCACATTTGCTGAGAAGTTTCGTCAAAGTTTCTGTAGTAAGTTCTTTGTTGTAATCTGCCGGAACTTCTGATGCCTTCCACGCTTTTGCCTTCGCCACTAAGTCAGCGGCCATGTCTTTTACAGGTTGTAAATTTCCTTCTTCTGAGGGATGGAAACTTTTACTCATCACTGAGTGAAAGTCTTTAAGTTCTTTCCAATCTGATTTTGCTGTTGCACTTAATGTTAGCACAAGAGCAAACATTGTAATAGTCCACGATTTAATTGATTTCATATTTTTTATTTTTATTAAGATTTTATGCAAATAAACACATTTGATTTTGAAAATGAACATTGCTTAATTTAGAGGGTTCACCTACCCCAAAAACATTGAATTTAGAAACATCCAGCAAAACCTATTCTTTACGTTTTATGCTCAGCACCTGCGATATGCTGCCTATCAAGCGATCATTGCGCAAATAGGATGAATATTGTTCCAGGAATTTTTTTAGCTCTGTGTATTGCGTTCCACCAATATCTTCGTTTCCATCGTGGTTTCTGATAGCCGAATCTTCACCATAATTCTCAATGCATTTCTTTTTTAAAGTGCTTTCAGCATTGGAGTCAGCATATATTATGGCCTGGTACCAGTTTAAAAATGACTTGCCTTTGGTCTCATCATTCTCATTAGGAACTAAGTTTAAAATGGACTTAGCATGATCTTCAACATCAACCCGATCTTTATCGTTGTCTTTGAGGCGTAGTAACAATAAAAGCATCAAACGAAACTGTGCAATCAAACCTATAAATTTTCCACTGCCTAAGGCACGAGCTTTTTGCATTTGTTTGAATGCTGTTTTATATGCTTCGAGCAGATTATCCAAGTCCTCATCTTTGCCAAAACGCTCCCAGATTGATTTGTAAACGCCTGCCTTTCGCCTGTAACATGTAGCCAGTGACTCTGCATAATCCATATCCTTATCCATATCCTTTCCCTCCTCTTCAAATTTTTTCTTTACTAGGTTAATGGCTTCGTCAATTTTATCCAAAGCAGTCTTCGCATTATCACTTTCTAAATGAGCTTCATTAAAGCTCGAAGCAAATCGTAATACGTGTTTATAAGAAGTCAATTTCCCGGCTTTTGAAAACCTGTCATAAATCTGGTTGGCCAAAACATATTGTTGCATGTCTGATAGCTTGCCGGCAATATCCAATTGTTCATCTGAAAAATCATCCGTCCGGTGAATAAAAAAATAGCCAAGCGCACGTAGACCAAAAATATTTCTCGAATGTTTTTCAATCAGATCTTTAACATCTCTTCCTTTTTCTTCCCATAGTTCAGCTATTTTCTGCTGATAGTAATCCAGTCTTTTATTATCATACTGCGAATAAGTATAATCATTGGATGAATCTGTTTTTTCCTGCCTCATTACCACTTCTAACAAACCATGAACAGGGCTGTCCAATTGTCCTTTAAGCGAATCGCGCAAACATTCTGTTATCTGGGACTTTACTTTTTCTGACTCTTCCCAATCAAGGTTGGCACCATCAAAATCATAAAAAATAACGCGCGATAATGCGATATCAAACGGTAATGTTGTACCCTTTCTGCATATCAGCACCGTGCCATGACTTGACATAACGTGTCGTACACCCATCTCATAATAAACATTCGGGTTATTTAACGAAAGGTCAATCAATACCATTGGCTGATCGCGCAAATCTTTAAACATATCGGTGTGCACCATTCTGCTGCCTTTGGTTTCATCGGCACGAAGGGGCGTTAGTCCGGCATCCAATACAGCTTTCTGAATAATTACCCGATATACTTTGTCAAAGTCATAAACCCTCTCTGTGCCATCATTAAATTTTTTAATCCCGAAAGGCATTACAACAAAACACACATCCTTAGTAGCCATTGTATTTTATTTTTTTGAAGCTTTTAATATAGATTGCATTGATAGGAATGCATTTAATTCCTGGATAATTGATAAAAAAAACAGCATTCTCATTTGTGAAGAAAAACCTATAGATAATTTATTTTACTTCCATCATTCCTGCATTTTTTAAATAAGGTTCAATTTGCATTTCATGACCGATCATGTCAACAAAAGCTTTATTCAAATCAACACTGTTGCCTACTGATAAAATATATTTTCTGAAACGGTCACCATTAGCTCTTGTCATACCTCCATGGGCTTGCATCCAATCAAAAACATTATAGTCTAATGTTTTACTCCAGGTGTAAGCGTAATAACCTGCACTATAACCGCCACCCCATATATGAGCAAAATAAGGTGTGTGATAACGCGATGGAACTTCTTTTACCAACAGACCATATTTTTGTAATGCAGCATTTTCAAATTCTAAAGCCGGTTTAAAATCTGATTCCTTTTCAACACTGTGCCACGCCATATCCAAAGTAGCAGCGGCTAACAGTTCAGTAACATCATATCCTTTATTAAAAGTTTCTGCTTTTAAAATTTTATCTACTAAAGCCTGGGGAATTACCTCTTTCGTTTTATAATGAACAGCGTAGTTTTTCAAGATTACCGGGTCTAAAGCCACATGCTCATTAATTTGCGAAGGAAACTCAACATAATCACGAGGCACTGCTGTGCCCGAAAGGCTGACGTATTGCTGGTTTGCAAACAAGCCATGCAACGTATGTCCGAATTCATGAAACATGGTTGTAACATCATCAAAGCTGATCAATGATGGATTGCCATCAGCCGGTTTGGCAAAATTATATACGTTAACGATAACCGGTTTTTGATTTAAGTAATGCGACTGGCTCACAAAATTATTCATCCACGCACCACCACTTTTATTGTCACGTGTATAAAAATCCAGGTAGTAAATTGCCATGGATTCACCGTTACTGTCAAATACTTCGTAAGCGACTACATCAGGATGATAAACGGGTAAATCTTTTCGCACATTAAAGGTGAGTCCATACATTTGTTTGGCAGCAAAAAACAAACCTTTCTCTAAAACATTGGTAACTTCAAAATAAGGTTTTATCTGGCTTTCATCTAAATCATATTTTGCTTTTCTGACTTGTTCCGAATAAAAATTCCAGTCCCACGGTTCTAATTTAAAACCACCGTTCTGAGCATCAATAACACCCTGAATATCCGCAGCCTCGGCTTTTGCTTTGGCAACAGCAGGCTTTGCTAATCGTGCAAGCAATTCCATTGCCTTTACAGGTGTTTTTGCCATCTGATCCTGCAGGCGCCATTCGGCATAACTTTTTTTACCCATCAACTGTGCTTTTTGCAAACGCAATTTTGCTAATTGTTCTAATGTTGCACGGGTATCTCCGCTATCATTTTTTTCGGCACGTGTCCATGAAGCCTTATATAATTTTTCGCGGGTAGTGCGGTTTTTAAGGCTTGATAATAAAGGTTGCTGTGTGGTGTTTGATAAGCCTAATAAATATTTTCCATCGTGACCTGCTTCAGTTGCTTTAGCTTTTGCTGCTGCAATTTCTTCGGCACTTAGCCCATCTAATTCTTTTACATCATCAACAAGCAATGCTCCGTTTTTACGGGCTATCAATAATTTATTACTATACAGTGTACTTAAGGTTGCCAATTCTCCGTTAATCTTTTTCATTTTTTCCTTATCAGCATCCGATAAGTTAGCACCGGCCAATTCAAATTGCTGTAAATAATATTCCACTAATCGTTTGTCTTCGCCTTTTAGCTCAGCAAGATTTAATGATTTGATCCGATCGTAAATTTTGGAATTTAAATACAACTTATCTGTATGTGCCGAAAAGATGGGGGCATATTCTGCTTCTAAAGCCTGGAGGGTTGGATTTGTATTTGAAGCGGTTAAGTTATAAAATACGTTTGAAGCCCGGGTTAAGCCCTGACCGCTTATCTCCAAAGCCAAAACAGTGTTTTCAAATGTTGGCCTATCAGTATTATTCGCAATTTTTTCAATTTGGGCATCGTGAATTTTTAAGCCATAATCAAAGGCAGGTTTGAACAGATCATCTTTAAATAAATTAAATGGTGGTGCCTGGTATTGCAGTGTGCTTTTTAGCAATAATGGATTTGTGTTTTCAGGAGAATTGTTTTGAGCATCAAGTGCAATTGATGATGAAGCTATTACAACAGTTAGTGTCATCATGATTTTGGAAAATAATTTCATGTTTGTTTTATGAATTTTTAAAATAAGATGTGAAGAGTTTTGAGGAGTGTAATGCTAAAAAGAAAAATGCATTTAACCAGTTTTATCATTAAAACCTAACCCATTAGATTCAGTTTCGCAAGAGTTGAAAGAAGCGTTTCATGCTTTAGGATGGGCAGCAGAAGCGGAAAGGGAATAAATGCCAACTCAAAAAAATCTCTCTTTTATTTTGTGGTGAAATGCAAATGTGATTAATGTTGTTTAACAGTTCTTTGTGCCGGATTCGCTTAAGGGGTGTTTCGGGAGCGGGTTATAATATTGCTATGTGAAATCTCGAATTACGTGTACTTTCAGAAAGAGTTCAACTCAAATATTTATTCTTTACATTTCGCAACCAAATTTGTAAATAATAAATAATGCAATTGCTATCTGCATAGTGTTATTAATTCTTTGAATGGGAACATTATCAGAGCATGGAAGTTGAGAAAATTGGGAGTTACTAAAAATGCTCTTGGGTCTTTTATTAAAAGAAACTAATAATTAAAAATAAATTTTAAAAAATAAAATATGTCAAAACTCTTATTAGAAGGAGATGAAGAACAATTTGATAATGAATTTCAAATTGAAGAATACGAATTAACCTCCACTCCAAATGACTTTAATATTCTTACAATTAATAGCTTTATAGAATCTGGCGCAATCCTAATTCCTGGATTTCAAAGGAATTATGTTTGGGATATAAAGAGAGCTTCTAAATTAATTGAATCAATAATTCTAGGATTACCAGTTCCTCAAATTTTTTTATACGAAGAGAAAAGAAACAGTTTTCTTGTAATTGACGGGCAGCAAAGACTTATGACATTGTTTTATTTCATAAAGCAAAGATTTCCTAAGAAAGAAAAACGCACACAAATAAGAAAATTGTTCGCTGAGCATGGCACTATTCCAGAAACAATTTTATTTAGTGACGATTATTTTTCGCAATTTAAATTGAGTTTACCAAGTAAATCAAAAGAAAGGAAAAACAAATTTAATGGTTTAAGTTACAAAACCTTAAATGACTACAAATCGCAGTTTGATTTAAGGCCAATTAGGAATGTGGTTGTTAAACAGAATGTTCCTAAAGATGACCATTCAGCGATTTTTGAAATTTTCAATAGATTAAACTCAGGCGGAATAAATTTAATGGCCCAAGAAATTAGATGCAGTTTGTATCACAGTAAATTTTATGATATTTTATATCGATTAAATTTAAATCCAAATTGGCGAAGAATTTTAAAACTTGAAGACCCTGATTTACACATGAAAGATATTGAGCTATTAGTAAGAGGTTTTTCAATGATGACATATGGTGATAACTATACATCTTCACTTGCAAAATTTCTAAATACATATTCAGCAATAGCTAAAAAATATGATGAAAGCACATTGATTTACTTAGAAGAAGTATTTATAAAAGTTTTAGAGTGTTGTTCAGAACTTCCAGACGATACTTTTATTAACAAGAAAACTAAACGTTTCAATACCTTTTTATTTGAGGGGTTAATGTATTTCATAGGACAAAAGCATTTTGAAAAAAAGACATTTCCAACGAAGAAAATAAGTTATGAAGAGATTGATGCACTTGAATCAGATGAAGTTTTTGCAAATGCTTCTATACACGGTACAACTAACAAAGATTCTGTTGAAAAAAGACTTTCGAGAGCAAAATTAATCCTTAAATAATATGAATAAAACTGTGGTTGATATACTCTATGAAGAGTACAGTGAACTAACGCAGTACTTTCTTTCAAATCAAGAACTTTCTTATAAAATATCTATTGAAGCAAATTTTAAAAAGAATTTAATATTAGCTACTGCCAGCTATTTTGAACATTTGATAATCACATCACTTATGGATTACACTACAAAAGTTACCAATAACAATGAAATACTCATTGAATTTTTTAAAAACAAAGCTGTTAATCGTCAATTTCACACATTTTTCAATTGGAATGATTCAAACGCTAATTCATTTTTTGGATTATTTGGTTCTGCATTTTTAAAGAATATGAAAGAAAAAGTTCAACAAGATGTTAAACTAAGTGAAGGAATTAAAGCTTTTCTCGAAATAGGAAACGAAAGAAATAGAATAGTTCATCAAAACTATGCTTCATATACTGTAGACAAAACAACAAATGAAATCTATGAGTCTTATAAATTGGCTCGCTATTTTACTGATAACATAACCGAATATCTAAATCAAAAAAAATGATTTATAACTCGCTCGAAGCGCCCTTTGCAATTTGCAATTCTTAAGACAAAACTGATTGCAACTGGATTACTCATTCTTCAAATAATTTGTTAGCCAAAGCAGTAATAGATACTTCAATTATAAAACAAGATTTATCTAATAATCTCTTATTGCTATTATTTGAATTTTCCAAAATCACGTTATCCTTGCACCTCCATAAAGTAACAAACAAAATTATGTGTGGAATAATAGGAGTATTTGATGTAAAAAATAATGCACAAAGTTTAAGACCGCAGGTGATGATTAATTAATTGTCTGAACTAGGATTTATACGATTATAGGATTGCAGGATTTCTTTGGCGCAAAAAACTTTGACAGAAGGAACTTTGTCAAAGGTGAAAGCGGAATACCAGCGAAAAAACAAATTAAAAAACGGATAGAAGAAAAATCTTTTATCCGTTTTTTTTAAATCATATCCTAATCAAGTTTCTTTTCCACTATTTCCATTTTGCTATTTCCTGTTGAATGAATGCGGCTAATTGTTCTTTGCCTGGCAGTTCTAATAAATATTTTGAAACAAACAGTTGGTTGTCCATGCCTGCGGTGGCGTATTCAACAAGAGCTTTGTTTTTATTTGTTACCAATAAAATACCAACAGGCAGGTTATCATCGGCTTGCATCACTTCGGCTTTGTAATAATTTAAATAAGTATTTAACTGACCTATATTGTGATGGTTAAAATCTTCTACCTTCAAATCTATCAACACATGGCATTTTAAAATGCGGTGGTAGAAAACCAAATCAATAAAGAAATATTCATCGCCAATCAGAATTTTTTTCTGTCGTGCTTCCAAACAAAAACCGTGTCCCAACTCCAGCATAAATTCCTGTAAATGGTCGAGCAGGGCAGTTTCCAAATCGCTTTCTTCTACAGCATCTTTTGTTTTCAATCCCAAAAATTCAAAAGCATACACCGATTTAATGATGCTTGAGGCAGTCAGTTTTTCTGCTTTTTCATTTGCAAGCTCACTTAACTTTTCAGGATTTTTACTCATGCCCGAGCGTTCAAAATAGAGGCTGTTGATTTGACGTTTAAGTTCTCTGATTCCCCAGTTGCCTTTCATACATTCCAATTCGTAGAAGGTTCGTTTTAAATTTTCCTTCACCGTCATCAGTTCAACAAAATGCGAAAATGAAAGACGGCTTAAAAGCCTGTCAGGAGGTATTGTAAGCGATGGGTCAGTCGCTGCCTTGCTAATTTTATTCCCTTCAGCATTGGGCAATGGCAATTGGGCAGACAGTGTCTGCCCAATTTGAATAGCAGTTTCAAATCCTAATTTTTGCAATTGGGCAGGCAGTGTCTGCCTGATTTGTGGATATTCTTGAAAGAATTGCCGGAAGAGTTTTAGATTTCGAAAAGAGAGGCTGGATTGATTTAATTTCTCTGCAAGATTTTGCAATAAGAACTCACCATATTTTGCCCTGTCCTCACCTTGTTGTTCAAACTCAACAATGTAAAAACCAATCAGCCAATTGCGAAGCGTAAGCGAAAGGTTTATCGCCTTTGCAGCCTGCATCTGAAAACCCTCATGGGTTTGTTGAATCGTGTTTACCAGTAAATCAAATTTCATGACATGATTATTTTTAAATGGTATTGTATCTTAATTGTGGGGACGCTGTCCCACAATTAAGATAGTCTTGAGATTCTTGAGACACTGACCCAAGAATCTCTTTTGGCAGTATGTTGTTGAAATTTCGTGTCGGGTAAATATAAAAACAAATTAAAATTGCTCGGCATTGTTCAGTTGCTTTTTCTTTTCACACAATGGTAGTTTTTAAAAAACCCCTTATCCTTGCACCTCCAAAAAAACTAACAAATAAATTATGTGTGGAATAATAGGAGTATTTGATGTAAAAAATAATGCGCAAGGTTTAAGACCGCAGGTGATGATTAATTAATTGTCTGAACTAGGATTTATACGATTATAGGATTGCAGGATTTCTTTGGCGCAAAAAACTTTGACAGAAGTAACAATGTCAAATGTAATGCGGAATACCAACCAAAAAACAAATTAAAAAACGGATAGAAGAAAAATCTTTTATCCGTTTTTTTTTATTCAATTTAATATTAATTAACGCCTGTTATGTTCATTGGTCCATTTAATAAAGTCTTCTTCTGACAATCCCTTTTCTTTTATGACCTTGTCCATAGCTTCGGTTGCTTTTTCTGCAAAATAATTACTAAGCAAAAGTCTGATATCGGTCAATTGTTCATCAGGTATATTACCGCTGTAAATTTTTAAAAGCTCTAATTGCAGATTGCTTAATCCAGTTTGTAACATGATTTTAAATTTATTTTTGAAATAACAAATATACAGAAAGATTGTTGCTTTTTCTTTTCACACAACGGTAGTTTTTAAAAATCCCCTTATCCTTGCACCTCCAAAAAAACTAACAAATAAATTATGTGTGGAATAATAGGAGTATTTGATGTAAAAAATAATGCGCAAGGTTTAAGACCGCAGGTGCTTGATATGTCGAAGAAAATTCGTCACCGCGGACCTGATTGGTCGGGGATATTTTGTGATGCAACTGTTTTGCTTGCTCATGAGCGGCTTGCTATTGTTGACCCGCAAAGCGGAGGACAACCTTTGTACAGCGATGATAAATCGTTAGTGCTTGCTGTTAATGGCGAGATTTATAATCACAATGAATTGCGCAAAGAGTTGAGTGATTATAAATTTTTAACGCACAGCGATTGCGAAGTGATACTTGCATTATATCAGAAAAAAGGAATCAACTTTCTTGAAGACCTGAATGGAATTTTTGCGTTTGCTTTGTATGATAAACAGAACGATTGCTATTTAATCGCACGTGACCATATAGGCGTTATTCCATTGTATATGGGATGGGATAAGAATGGAAATTTTTATGTGGCTTCTGAATTAAAAGCAATGGAAGGTGTATGTAATAAGATAGAAGAATTTTTACCCGGACATTTTTTATATAGCAAAGACGGGCATGAATTGCAACGCTGGTACAAACGTGATTGGACAGAATTTGAAAATGTAAAGAATAACACTTCAGATATAAAGCATTTGCGCGAAGCCCTTGAAGCTGCTGTTCACAGGCAATTGATGAGCGATGTTCCTTACGGTGTTTTGCTTTCAGGCGGATTGGATTCTTCAATTATTTCTGCTGTAACAAAAAAGTTTGCAGCGAATCGGATAGAATCAAATGATATTCAGATGGCATGGTATCCGCGGCTTCATTCATTTGCTGTGGGTTTGGTTGGTTCTCCTGATTTAGCAGCAGCGCGAAAAGTTGCTGATCATATTGGCTCTGTTCATCATGAAATAAACTTCACCATACAGGAAGGGTTAGATGCAATAAGTGATGTGATTTATCATTTGGAAACTTATGATGTCACTACCATTCGTGCTTCAACACCAATGTATTTACTTGCACGTGTTATCAAATCCATGGGAATAAAAATGGTGCTCTCGGGTGAAGGCGCTGATGAAATTTTTGGCGGCTATTTATATTTCCATAAAGCGCCCGATGCAAAATCCTTTCACGAAGAAACAGTCCGTAAATTAAGCAAGCTGCATTTGTACGATTGTTTGCGCGCCAATAAATCACTTGCCGCATGGGGCATTGAAGGACGTGTTCCATTTCTTGATAAAGAATTTATGGATGTGGCAATGCGATTAAATCCTGAAGATAAAATGGCTAAGGATGGAAAGATGGAGAAGTGGATTTTGCGAAAAGCGTTTGAAGATTATTTACCCGAAAGCATTGTGTGGCGACAAAAAGAGCAGTTCAGCGATGGAGTTGGCTATAGTTGGATTGACACTCTGAAAGCAACGGCTAATGAACAGGTTAGCGATGAACAAATGGCAAATGCAAAATTCCGTTTCCCGATACATCCGCCCATGAGTAAAGAAGAATATCGTTATCGCGCAATTTTCAGTGAACACTTTCCTTCTGATTCGGCAGCATCATGTGTGCCTTCAGTTAAGTCTGTTGCATGCAGCACGCCCGAAGCATTGGCATGGGATGCTTCTTTTCAAACCATGAATGATCCATCTGGACGGGCGGTTAAGAGTGTGCATAATATGGGATATAAATAGTTTGAGGTTTGTTGGGAAAGTGTGCACGCGATACAATCGCGCGCAAGAAAAGAATCCTATTATAAGTATTGAAACAGAATAAAACCAATTGTATCAAAACCGAACACTTTCTATATCAAAAACAGACAACGTTTAAACCGATGATGGCCGCAATGCCTTTATATACTGCACTTTTATTTATGGCATCGCATTAGCTTTCCACTGGGGTGTTTAAAGTTTGAAAAATTTATTAACCTTATCGGCAAACTTTAAAGTTCAAACTTGTGATGGACAAAGTCATTCCAAAAAAGCGATTTTCAAAACAAAGGATTCTACTCACTATCGGAATAGGTGCATTGCTGCTCATTATCATTTTCGGTGTGCTTGTTAATGCGGGCAAAAGTAAATTGAATGTAAGTACTGAAAGAATTACTATAAGCGAAGTTACTAAAGGACCTTTCCAGGAGTTCATTCCTGTGAATGGAGTTGTGCTTCCTGTTACTACCATTTATCTTGATGCAACTGAAGGCGGAAGAGTTGATGAAATATTTGTTGAAGATGGCGCAATCATGAAAAAAGACCGGCCAATTTTAAAGCTGATTAATACTGACCTTGAATTAAGTCTTGCCAACCAGGAAACTGCTGTATTTGATGTGTTGACGCAAATGCAAAACACTAAAAATAATTCGCAGCAGAATTCCATACGCATTTTAAACCAGATGGCTGATGTTGACAACGACCTTATCGAGGCTGAGCGGTTGTATAAAATGAATAAGAAATTATACCAGGATTCAGTAATTGCAAAGCAGGATTTTATCGCTGTTGAAAATAAGTATAACTACCAGTTACGGAGAAAAAAACTTACCGAAGAAACGTTGAAACAAGATACGCTATCAGTTGCGCAACAATTGTCGCAGATGAAAGAATCTTACTCGAGATTGAATAACACTTTGCAATTAATGCGGAGAAAAGTTGAAGACCTTATCGTGAAAGCACCTGTTGACGGACAACTTACTTCTCTCGATGCAGAAGTAGGTCAATTGAAAAATAAAGGTGAACGCCTCGGTCAGATAGATGTGCTCACGGGTTTCAAAGTACGTGCTGATATTGATGAGCATTATATATCAAGGATTTTTATTGGGCTTAAAGGAGAGTTTACAATTTCAAATGAAACCTATAAGGTGGAAATTAAAAAAGTTTTTACGCAGGTTACCAATGGAAGATTCCAGGTTGATATGCAATTCACAGGAAAAATTCCGCAAGGTATCAGGCGCGGTCAAACGTTGCAGATTCGATTGGCGCTTAGCGATGAAACTACTGCAGTGCTTTTGCCAAAGGGAGGTTTCTTCCAGGAAACGGGAGGCAACTGGATTTTTAAAATGACAAAATCAGGAAGCACTGCTTTCAAAACAGATATTCAGTTAGGTCGCCAAAACCCTGAGTATTATGAAGTACTGGAAGGATTACAACCGGGAGATAAAGTGGTAACATCAAGCTATGAAAATTATGGACAGATGGAAGAGTTGGTGTTGAAGAAGTGATCAGTTGTAGTGGTAGTGGTAGTAGAAGTAATCGGTTACCAAAGCAGTATCAATGACAAATAACTAATAACAAATAATTAATGATATGATTAAGATAACTGAACTTGAAAAATATTATCGCACAGAAGAAATAGAAACTGTAGCGTTAAACAAGCTTTCGTTTGAAGTTAAGCAAGGCGAGTTTGTTGCCGTTATGGGTCCTTCAGGATGCGGCAAGTCCACCCTGCTGAATATACTCGGTCTGTTAGATGACCCTGATGGTGGTAAATTTATTTTTAACGGCACCGATGTCACACACTTTCGGGAGCGTCAACGAGCACAGTTGCGAAAAAATAATATTGGTTTTGTATTTCAAAGTTTCAACCTCATTGATGAGCTTACTGTTTTTGAAAATGTTGAACTGCCGCTTATTTATGTTGGAGAAAAAACTGCGGAAAGAAAAAAAAAGAGTTGAAGCCGTTCTTGATAAAATGCAAATCATGCACAGGCGGAATCACTTTCCGCAACAATTATCAGGCGGGCAGCAGCAGCGTGTTGCAGTAGCCCGCGCATTAGTTAACAATCCGAAATTAATTCTTGCCGATGAGCCAACCGGAAACCTGGACTCTAACAATGGAAATGAGGTGATGCAATTACTTTCAGACTTGAATGAGCAGGGAACTACTATAATTATGGTGACACACTCAGAACATGATGCCCGCTTCAGTCATCGTATAGTTAGAATGTTAGACGGGCAAACGGTTATGGAAAATTTAATGGTGTGAAAAATATTAGCAATAAGAATTAAAACAAATACAACAACCATGTTACGCAACTATTTTAAAATCGCTTTCAGGAACCTCATGAAATACAGGTTTATTTCATTCATTAATTTGTTTGGATTAACTGTTGGGTTAACATGCTGTTTTTTAATTCTCGCTTACATCATCAATGAACTGAGTTATGATAAATACAGTGAAAATGCAGACCGTATTTATCGTGTTACAAGAAGCTTTAATAATCCTGAAACAGGTGCGCTTTCATTAAACCTGGGTGCAGTTGCTCCACCGGTTGGACCGTTGTTGCAAAATGATTTTAAGGAAATAGAAAAAATAACAAGGCTGCTTCAGAATGGTTCAACTCCTATTACTTATGAGGAAAAAATGTTTAATGAGCCGAACGTATATTGGGCAGATGAAAACGTAATTGATTTTTTTAAAGTTGATGTAGAAAAGGGAAATCAGAAGAAAGCGTTGCTTGACCCTTTCAGTGTGATGATGACGGATGACGTTGCGAAAAAATATTTTGGCAACGATGACCCAATCAATAAAGTAATCAAACTTGGAACTACTAACAGTCTTAAAGTAACAGGAATTTTTAAACCGTTTCCGGCAAACTCACATCTTCATCCTGATATTTTATTTTCGTTCGTTACATTAAAAGATTCCTCCATTTATGGTGAGGAAAATCTACAAACTAACTGGGGCAACAATGCATTCTTCACTTACCTGCTGCTTCCTAAAAAATATGATATAAAAAAACTGCAAACGCAGATGCCAGCTTTTCTTGACCGGCATTTTCCAATGGATGGCGGACCCATTATATTTAAGCCACACCAGTTTACTGCACTTGCATTTCAAAAACTAACTGACATTCATTTGTTTTCACATCTTGATGATGAAGCAGAAGAAAATGGTGATATCATTCGCGTGTATATTTTTTCAGCAATTGCACTTTTTATTTTGCTAATAGCATGTATCAATTACATGAACCTCTCCACTGCACGTTCCACTTTAAGAGCGAGAGAGATTGGGATTCGTAAAGTGGTTGGCGCACAGCGTAAAGAAATTATTGCACAGTTTTTAAGCGAGTCTGTTTTGATTTCATGGGTCGCCATGCTGTTTGCCTTCCTGCTCACATGGCTGGCAATTCCGTGGCTTAATAAAGCATCGGGTCAAAATCTTTCGATTAACATTTTACTCACATGGAAAATAATTTCTCCAATGCTGATTGTACCGTTTGTGGTTGGAATTATTTCAGGAATTTATCCTGCATTATATATGTCATCGTTTCAACCGATAACGGTTTTGAAAGGCGTTTTTAAAATTGGCGGAAGCAATATTTCTTTCCGAAAGGTTTTGGTCACAGCTCAATTTGCAATTTCAATCATACTGATTATCAGCACTGCAATTATCTTTAAGCAGATGAGCTTTATGCAAAACACTTCGCTGGGTTTTGATAAAGAACACATTGTTAACCTGCCATATACCACCTCATTGAACGATAAGTTTGAAGCGTTTCGCAGTGATTTGCTCGCTAATTCAAATATCAGAAATGCCGGACGTTCATCGCGCATACCAACAGGTCGTTTGCTCGACTCAATGGGAGCGCGCGTAATGCGGGGAGATTCCTTAACTCCCGCTAATGCAGATATAAAATTTGTTTCAGCCGACCAGGATTTTACATCTACTTATGGAGTGAAAATAGTTGCAGGAAGAAGCTTTTCAAAAGATTTCACAACAGACACTGCTGCATTTCTTATTAATGAAGCTGCTGTAAAAGTTTTAGGTTTCAAATCAAATGAGGATGCAATTGGAAAAGATTTCGGCTATGGGCAAAGACGGGGAAAGCTTGTTGGAGTTTTTCACGATTTCCATTTCGAATCAATGCACCAGGAAATAGTTCCGCTTGTTTTATTGATTCCACGCAGCGCAGGTAACTACGGAAATATTTCTATCAAGATTTCTGGAAATAATATTCCCACCGCGTTAGCGCACATTGAAAAGACATGGAAGAAATTTTTGCCTGAAATTCCTTATCAATATAATTTTCTTGATGAAAACTTTGAAAGGTTGTATCAATCAGAACAAAGACAGGCAACCTTGTTTACAATTTTCTCATGCATTGCAATATTTATAGCATGTCTTGGATTGTTTGGCCTTTCTGCTTTTGCAATTTCACAACGCTTTAAGGAGATTGGCATACGTAAAGTGTTAGGCGCAAGCGTGAGCAACATAGTTTCATTATTGTCAACAGATTTTTTAAAGCTTGTCCTCATTGCCTCGCTCATTGCATTCCCGGTTGCATGGTATTTCATGAATAAATGGCTACAGGATTTTGCTTACAGGATTTCAATCCCGTGGTGGATTTTTATTGCAGCAGCAATTCTTTCAGCAGCTATTGCTTTAATCACTATTTCTTTCCAGGCTGTGAAAGCAGCAATTGCAAATCCTGTAAAATCATTACGAACAGAATAAATCTGAAAGGTCATGCTTAAAAACTATTTCAAAATTGCGCTAAGACATCTTGGAAGAAACAAAGGTTTCTCCCTGATTAATATTTTCGGTTTGTCGCTAGGAATGGCTTGTATTATTCTGATTTTACTTTGGGTGCAGGATGAAATCTGCTACAACCGTTTTCATGCAAAATATGAAACGCTTTACCAGGTTTTAGAGAATCAAACTTATGAGGGAAAGACTTATACATTTCCTGCAAACCCAGGATTGCTTGCTTCTTCCATGAAAGCTGAACTGCCTGAAATAAAGAATGCAGCGCGTGTAGATTGGGGAAATCATTGGTTGTTTTCACTCGGAGAAAAAACAATTTACGAAGACGGTAAATTAGTTGATGCATCTTTTCTTGACATGTTCACCTTCCCCATTTTGCATGGAAACACAAAAAATATTTTACCTGATGAACATTCAATTGTGATTACTGAAAGGATGTCGCATAAATTTTATGGTGATGAAAATCCCGTTGGAAAATATATTAAGGTGAATAATGATAAAGAGTTTCTTATAACAGGAGTTCTAAAAGATATTCCGACTAACAGCTCTCTGAAGTTTGATTGGCTAGCATCATTTAAAATATTTGAAAATGAAAATACATGGTGGAAGTCATGGGGAACAAATGGTTTGCAAACTTATGTTGAATTACAGCCAGGCGCTAACGTTGAAAATCTTAATAAAAAACTAAGCTCATTTATTCAGCATAAAGAAAAAGATGCAGTAGCAAGACCATTTTTATTAGCAATTAAAGACTGGAGATTAAGAAGCAATTTTACAGAAGGAAAACAAGACGGAGGGAGAATAGAATTTGTAAGATTGTTCAGCATCATTGCATTGCTGTTGATATTTATCGCATGCATCAATTTCATGAATCTTGCTACAGCACGCTCGGAGCAACGCATCCGCGAAGTAGGTGTACGCAAGGTTATGGGTGCAGAACGGTTTGCTTTAATGAAACAATTTATTGGCGAGTCATTGGTGATGTCATTCTTCGCTTTGATGATTGCATGTGTAATTGCATTTATTTTTCTGCCGTTTTTCAATGACCTTGTTGAGAAAAAACTTGTGTTTGGAATAACAGAACCTATACAGTGGCTGTTATTAATTTCAATCGCTGTTTTCTGTGGTCTTGTTGCAGGAAGCTATCCTTCGGTATATCTCTCATCATTCAGTCCCGCAAGTATTTTTAAAGGCATGAAGTCAAAATCGTCAGGAGCCGTGATGGTCAGAAAAGGATTAGTGATAACACAATTTGTAATATCAATTGTGCTAATTATCAGCACCGTTGTTATATATAAACAGGTGGAGCATGTTAAAGACAGGCAGTTAGGTTTTAATAAGGACAACCTGATTTACATCACGCAGCAAGGAAAAATGAATGAGCATATAGATGGGATAAAACAGGATTTATTATCAACGGGAATAATATCTCATGTAGCAACAAGCAGCCAGACTTTAATCAATGAGGGAAGCAATACAGGAGGTTTTAGCTGGCCCGGAAAAGACCCGGCAAAAGAAATTTTAATCACTGTAGAAAATTGCAGTCCTGATTATATCGCTGCAGCGGGAATGAAATTGATTGCAGGGCGTGATTTTTATCCTGGCGGAAAAAGTGATTCAACGAATGTTATCATCAATGAATCATTTGCAAATCTCTTCACCAAAAAAATTGCGGTTGGCGAGATAATAAGAAAAGACTCCGTTCAATACACGGTTGTGGGTGTGATAAAAGATTTCGTTTACAATAATTTTTATACGGCCCCAGCACCTTACGTTTTGTTTTGCGACCCGAAAGCAACATCAAATTTATTTATCCGCATAAAAGATAATGCAAATACATCGGATGCATTATCACAAATTGAAACTGTTATAAAAAAAGATAACCCCGGCTATCCGTTTGAATATAAATTTTTGGATGCTGAGTTTGATAAGCTTTTTAAATCTGAAATGCTGATTTCAAAATTATCAAGGGTATTTGCAATCCTCACCATTCTCATTTCCTGTCTTGGTTTGTTTGGATTGGCAGCATACACAGCCGAGCGCAGAACAAAAGAAATCGGCATCAGAAAAGTTTTAGGAGCAACAGTTACAAATATGATTGCACTGTTATCGAAAGATTTTCTAAAGCTTGTTTTAATCGCTGTACTTATAGCAGTGCCTATTGCATGGTTTGCAATGCATAAGTGGCTTGAAGATTATGCTTATCGCATTTCAATTCAATGGTGGGTTTTTGTTTTTGCAGGAATACTCGCAACAATAATTGCATTACTCACAGTGAGTGTACAAGCAATAAAAGCTGCAATTGCAAATCCTGTTAAATCATTACGCACAGAATAAAAATATATATCATGCTAAAGAATTATTTTATTACAGCATTCAGAAGTTTTCTTCGCAACAAATCTTTTTCACTCATTAACATTATAGGATTGGCGATTGGTATCAGCGCATCGCTCGTCATTTTTTTGATTGTGAAATATGATTTCACTTTTGACAAATTTGAAAAAGATGGTGACCGGATTTATCGCATCAACGGTGAGTTCACTTTTGACGGAGAGGTTGGGCGTAACTCAGGTGCACCCATACCGATGGGCAATGCAGTGAGTAGTGAAGTAAAAGGACTTGATGCCGTTGCTTTTTTTCAGACCTGGCAGGGTGATAAAAGAATTGGCATTCCCTCATCGAAAATTGATAAGCCTGTTCTGTATAAAAAAGAAAAAAAAGTTGTGTATGCTGATAAAAATTATTTCAAAATAATTTCTTATCAATGGATTATCGGTTCACCCGAAACAGCTTTAGAACAACCTTACCAGGTGGTGCTCACCGAATCAAAAGCAAAAATATTTTTTGCAGGAATTCCTCTTTCTGAAATTCCCGGCAAGGAAATTATTTTCAATGATACTATCAGAACTACGGTAACAGGCATTGTAAAAGATATTATAGAGAATACCGATTTTACATTTAACATTTTTGTTTCAAGAAAAACTTTTGAAGTTACTTCAATCACACCTGACGATTGGAGTGCGTGGGATAATGTAAATTCTGAAACACAAGTATTCCTTAAGATTAGCCCGAACGTAACAGCAGATAATATAGCCGCACAAATAAATTCGGTTTACAAAAAAAATCACAAGCCCGACCCGAGTGACCACAGCACCACAAAATATTTGCTACAGCCGTTGAGTGATTTACATTTTAATGCTGACTATGACAACTTCGACCAGCGTCTTGCACACAAACCAACACTATACGGACTGTTAGCAATTGCAGCATTTCTGCTAATGCTCGGATGTATCAACTTTATTAACCTTACCACTGCACAGGCATCGCACCGTGCAAAAGAAATCGGTATCCGTAAAACAATCGGCAGCTCTAAAAAACAATTAATAATTCAATTTTTAAGTGAAACATTTCTGCTCACACTCATTGCAACTATACTGTCCGTTATTATCACTCCCCTTTTATTAAAAGCATTTGCTGATTTTATTCCCGAAGGATTACAGTATCATTTTCTTCAACCTGAAATTCTACTGTTTCTTTTTCTGCTTACGATATTCATCAGTTCCTTATCAGGTTTTTATCCCGCACTTGTTCTCTCGTCTTACAGACCAGTTGCAGTACTAAAAAACCAGTCTGCAAAAAATGCCGGTGCAGGAAGAAGTGTTCGATTAAGAAAAGTCCTTTCCGTTTCTCAATTTGTAATTGCACAGGTATTTATCATCGTTACCGTTCTTGTAAGTAAACAGATTCGCTTTTCGCTCAATAAAGATTTAGGTTTTAAAAAAGATGCTATTGTTTATTTTACTCCTAACTCTTCCCGGTACAGTCACGACAACACCAAAGTGCTGATTGAAAAATTGAAAGCGATACCGGAAATACAGATGATAAGCATGAGCTACGGTCCTCCTTCTTTCAGGGGAGGATGGAACACTACTGCAACGCTCCAGGGCAGCAAGAATCAAAACACAGGAATGGTTTCTGTAAAACTTGGCGACCCTGACTATATCAATCTCTATAAAATAAAACTGCTTGCAGGCAGCAACCTCACAGCGAGTGATACGATTAACGGTCTGCTCATCAACGAAACTTACCTGCACGCACTTGGATTTAAAAACCCGGACGATGCGCTCGGAAAAATATTGAAGTGGAATGGAGATAACCTTACGCCCATTGTCGGGGTGGTTACAGATTTTCACGAAAAATCAATGCACGAAATCATAAAGCCGCTCGTCATTGCGCATTGGGCTGGTCATGAAAAATTAATCAACGTTGCCTTACGTCCGCAAAATGCAGAAGAACGCACCTGGCAGAAAGCTATAGAAAAAATAGGACTTGCATGGAAAGAAATTTATCCTGACGATGATATAGAAATAAATTTTTTAGATGAGCAGATTGCAAAATATTATGAAGCCGAGCAGCATATTTCAAGCTTGCTGATGTGGGCTACAGGTCTCTCAATTTTTATCAGTTGCCTCGGCTTATTAGGTTTGGTTATTTATATCACCAATCAAAGAACAAAAGAAATCGGGATACGAAAAGTGATTGGTGCAAGTGTTACTCAAATCATTTCGTTGCTGTCAAAAGATTTTCTGAGGCTGATAATTATTGCATTTGTAATTGCTGTTCCGATTGCATGGTATGGTTCAAATAAATGGCTTGAAAATTTTGCTTACCGTACAAGCCTTAGCTGGTGGGTGTTTGTGGCTGGCGGAACAATCATGATGCTAATCGCATTGGTTATTCTTATAACGAGAACATTTGTAGCTGCTGCTGCCAATCCTGTAAAATCATTACGAACAGAATAATTATTGTTTAATTAAAATAGGAGATTAAATCATGTTCACTAATCACATTAAAATAGCGTGGCGAAATATTTCGCGGAATAAAGCAAACAGCTTTATCAATATTGCAGGCTTAGCGATTGGTATAGGTAGCGTGATACTGATACTATTTTATGTTCAGGATGAATTAAAGTATGACCGCTATTTTAAACAATCAGATAAAATTTTCCAGGTCAACATTAATGGCAACATGGATGGAAATGAATTCTGGACAGGTAATACTCCGCCAACTATCGGGGCAGCATTGGTAAATGCATTTCCTGAAATTGAATCTTATGTTAGAATTTATTCACCAGGTGATGTTGTGGTGCGCTCTGAAAACGGTACACAAACGGAAAATTATTTTACAGAAAAAAGCATATTAGGTGTTGATTCAAATTTCCTCCAAATGTTCAGCTATCAAATGCTGGAAGGAAACTCAGCAACATGTCTTAACAAACCCAACTCTATAGTTATCACTGAAGCTGTTGCAAAAAAATATTTTGGTAAGGATAATGCTGTCGGAAAAATATTATTGTTCGATAATGAAAGAACACCTTTTAATGTTACAGGAGTATTGCAAGATATTCCATCACAAACCACATGGAAATTTGATATGCTTGCTTCCATTTCATCTTATAAGGTAGTGAAACAATTTAGCTGGAGCTGGGTGTGGCTGCAGGTAAATACATACATCAAATTAAAAGACAACGTTGGTACTGATGATGCAAGCATTGCAAAGCTTGAAGCAAAATTTCCTGATATGGTAAAAGTGCAGGCAGCGTCTGCATTCAGAAGAATCGGTCAGCCGCTTGATGAGTTTAAAAAGAAAGGTGGAAAGTGGGATTTTCATTTGCAGCCACTTACAAAGGTTCACTTATATTCAGCAAACATTAGTTCTCGCATCACAACATTTGGCGATATAAAGTATGTGTATATTTTTTCTGTCATCGCTTTATTTATCATCATACTTGCCTGTGTAAATTTTATGAATCTCTCCACAGCGCAATCTGAAAGGCGCGCTAAAGAAGTTGGCATTCGTAAAGTATTAGGTTCTGCAAAATCACAGTTAATAAGGCAATTTTTTGCAGAAGCAATGTTATATAGTTTCATCGCTGCAATAATTGCATTAGTATCTGTATTTCTATTGTTAAATCCTTTTAATGAAATCGCAGGAAAGTCACTTTACTTTAGTTTAATATTTTCAAACTATAACTGGATTTCTATTTTAGGAATTACAATCCTCACAGGATTTCTTGCCGGAAGCTACCCTTCCTTTTATCTCACTTCATTCAAGCCTGTTACAGTTTTAAAAGGAATGAAGCAATTAAAAACAACTTTGGGAAACCTATTTATCCGCAATGGTTTGGTAGTGTTTCAATTTACGGTTTCAACAGCGTTGATTATCTGCACAATTATCGTCTTCAGGCAATTGCAATACACACAGAATAAAAATTTAGGGTTAAACAAAGACAACATTATTGTAATCGCAAACAGCAACAGGTTAGCAGGAAGTGAAGAAACTTTCAGACAGGAATTGACAAAGTTGCCTGAAGTAAAGAGTGCAAGTATTACTACAGGAATCCCCAGCGGAAATAGTTTTGGTGACGGCTATATACCTGAACCTTCAGGCGATGATAAGGATTTAGCAAAGGATATTCAGATTGCATCTTTTATGGTTGATTATGACTTCGTGCCTGAATTGCAAATTGAACTTTTAAAGGGAAGAAATTTCTCCCGCGATTTTTCAGATTCAGCATCAGTGATTCTTAACGAAGCTGCTGTAAAACAAATTGGCTGGAAGGATGCAGTAGGAAAATATCTCCAGTATCCCGGCAACAGCCAACGATTTAAAGTGATTGCTGTCGCAAAAGATTTCAATTTTGAATCACTACGTACTCCTGTTTCAGCATTTGCATTATTTCATACGTCATCCAAAACTTACCAGTTAGGAACTTCATTCATACTCGCTCGTTTGAAACCTGAAGATATGAGCGGTACGTTAAGCAAAATTGAAAACAAGTGGAAAAGCTTTGTTCCGAATACTCCATTCGATTATACATTTTTAGATAAAGAATTTGATGCACTATATACTTCTGAAAGACGCATGGGTAAAGTGTTTGGCATTTTTACGCTGCTTTCCATTTTTGTAGCATGTCTTGGATTGTTCGGTCTCGTGGCATACACAGCAGAACGAAGAACTAAGGAAATCGGAATCAGAAAAGTTTTGGGTGCAAGCGTGGCTAACATTATCCGTATGCTTTCAAAAGACTTTTTAAAGTTGGTAGTAATTGCTGCCATAATTGCATTTCCAGTTGCCTGGTGGTTTATGCATAAATGGCTGGAAGATTTTGCTTACCGCATTGAAATCAGTGGCTGGGTGTTTCTTCTTTCAGGAGCAATTGCTTTACTTATTGCAATGGTGACAGTAAGCTTTCGCGGAATTACAGCGGCTATTGCTAATCCCATAAAATCATTACGAACAGAATAAAACTACCATCATGATAACTAACTTTCTCAAAATTGCTTTCCGGAATTTACTTCGGTATAAGTTTTTTTCCTTCATCAATATTTTTGGTCTTGCAATTGGCATTGCTTGCTGTACTGTAATTTTTCTTTTTGTAAATGATGAATTAAGTTATGACAAACACAATAAAGATGCCGATAGAATATATCGTGTGGTAAAAGATTTCGTGAATGATGACGGAACCAGTTTACCTGATGCCACCACCCCGCCAGCCCTTGCTATTGCAATGCAAAATGAGATACCCGAAATTGAAACTGTGGTGCGTTTGTTTCCGGGGTGGGGAAGTAAATTTTATGTAAAGTGTGGAGAAAAGAAATTTTTAGAAGAAAATGTTTATCGTGCAGACAGCAGCATATTTGATGTGTTCACACTTTCGTTTGTGCAGGGCAATGCAAAAAATGCTTTCAGCCAATTGAAGGCAGTTGTGCTTACGGAGTCAACTGCAAAAAAATATTTTGGTAACGGGAATGCAATCGGAAAATCAATCGAAATTGACGAAATGGGCACGCATGTAATAACTGCAATCATCAAGGATTTGCCACGCACCTCACATTTCAAATTTGACTTTTTAATTTCTACGCGAACTATCGGGGGCAACATAGATACTGACTGGGGCTTCTATAATTTTTATACTTATATTAAATTAAAACCTAACACTTCCATTGCTTCTGTGCTGCCTAAGATTAAATTGCTTTTTAAAAAATATAATGAAGGCAATAAAAATCTTTACTACGCACAGGCATTAACAGATATTCATCTTCATTCAAATCTTAAATGGGAATTGGAACCGAATAGTGACAACACATACATTCTTATTTTCATCACCATTGGTTTATTCATCATTGTAATTGCAGGCATCAATTATGTAAATCTTTCCACCGCGCGCGCATCACTTCGCGCAAAAGAAATTGGAATCCGGAAAGTTGCCGGTGCAGCAAAAAATTCTTTGATACGGCAATTTCTTACAGAGTCTGTAATTATTGCAGTGCTTGCGTCCATAGTTGCTGTTGTTATTGCTCAGCTTGTTTTACCTGCAATCAATAACATTACTCATAAAGACCTTTCATTAATTTCTACACACAATTATTTTGTGTTTGCATTTCTTTTAATGGGAGCAATTGCAATTGGAATAATCGCAGGTCTTTATCCTGCCCTTTATCTCTCTTCGTTTGAGCCTGCAAAAGTTTTGAAAGGATTTAAGCTGAACAATAAATACAATTTCAACCTACGAAAAGTTTTAGTGATTGTTCAATTCACTATTTCTATTGTGCTTATTGTTGGAACGCTCATCATCAACAGGCAGGTTGAATATATTCAATCAGCAAAGCTTGGTTTTGAGAAAGAACAGGTGATGATGATTCCTGATGTAGGTTATTTAAGTCGCTCCCAAATTCAATCTTTAAAAAATGAATTACTGCAATTGCCTGGTGTAAAAAAAGTTGCTTCAACAGATGGAATAATCGGTGGGCAAAACTGGACAAATAGTGTTCGGTCGAAAGGTTCGCAAAATTCATTGCTCTTAAATTTTCTTAATGTTGATTATGATTTTATTGATGCATTAAATCTTTCACTAAAAGAAGGGCGAGGATTTTCCCCAAAGTTTATGGGCGATACAGCCGATGGTATTATCTTAAATGAAACCGCTGTTAAACAGCTTGGTATTAAAGAGCCAGTGCTCGGCAAGCAAATTGTCTGGTCTGAAAATGATGATACAACGTATTATGCAAAAGTAATTGGTGTGATAAAAGATTTTCATTTCACTTCGCTTCGCAGTGAGATAAAACCCTTCGCTTTTGTCACAGACCCTAACAGGCAATTCTATTTTGCTGCCAAGTTGAATGGAGATAATATTCAGAAAACAATTTCGCAGGTTCAAGCAGTGTGGAACAAAAGTGTTCCCGAAAGACCGTTTCAATATTTTTTTCTTGATGATACTTATAACAAACTCTACCGGTCGGAACGGAATTTTCGCATTGTATTTTTATACATCACTGCACTTGCCATAATTATTGCATGTCTTGGTTTGTTTGGTTTAGCATCCTTCATGACTCAACAACGAGTTAAGGAAATAGGAATCCGTAAGGTGTTAGGCGCTTCAGTGAGCGGCATTGTTTCATTGCTTTCAAAGGATTTCCTAAAACTCATCTTGATAGCAGCCCTAATAGCATTTCCAGTTGCATGGTTTGCGATGCAGAAATGGCTGCAGGATTTTGCTTATCGCATACAAATCAATTGGTGGATATTTCTCGTTGCTGCACTTAGTGCATTAGTTATTGCTTTGCTCACAATCAGCTTTCAGGCAATAAAAGCAGCAATTGCAAATCCTGTGAAAAGTTTAAGGACAGAATAAATTAAATTTAAAAAAGAAAAAAATGATAACTCATTATATAAAAATAGCCATCCGGAATCTCACAAGACAAAAGGGATTGACACTCATCAATATTCTTGGTTTATCAATCGGGCTGGCATGCTTTACACTTTTTATGTTGTATGCATTGAACGAATTCAACTACGACCGTTTTCACAAAAATGCTGATAATATTTTCAGAGCATATCGTTGGAGACAACCAATGAATGGGGAAGATGCAAGTGGAGATTCTTTCATGCCGATGCCTCTCGGGCCTGCTATGAAACAGGATTTGCCAGGTGTTGTAAATTTTATCCGGATGCAGGAATCCTGGGGCAAGAGTTTTATTAAAACAGAAAATAATGTGATGCGAATTGGAGTTGCCTACGCTGATCCGGAGTTTTTTGATGTGTTTTCATTTCATCTTTTGTATGGAAATCCTGCACAAGCATTGAGGGGCACACACAGTGTTGTGCTCACGAAAGCAACAGCAATAAAAATATTTGGCAATGAAAATGCAGTTGGCAAAACACTCCAAATAAAAACGGATACGGAGTTTGAATCTTTTACTGTAAATGGAGTATGCGAAAACATTCCTTCCAACTCTTCCATAAAATTTGAAATCCTCGGTAATTATTTATTTCTAACCGAAACAGAATCCGGCAAAAGGTTAATGAACAACTGGCATCGTTCTGCGTACCAAACATACATTCAATTGCAGCCCGGCTCATCATTGGCATACGATGAAACAACTCTTCAAAACCTTTACAACAAATATCATTCGGACGATTTAGCTGAAATGAAAAAAAAGGGGAAGTTGAAAGGAAATGAATCACCCGTTACTTATAAACTGCAACCACTTCGCGATATTCATACCAATACAAAAATCAATGGCGAAGTTGATCCAAAGAATATCTGGATACTGCTAACTATTGCAGCAGGCGTTTTGCTGATAGCATGTATAAATTTTACAACGCTTGCCATCGGACGTTCGGCAGGTAGGGCAAAAGAAGTCGGTATCAGAAAAGTTGTTGGCGGGGGAAAGAAAAGTCTTGTGCTTCAATTTCTTACGGAGGCAATTTTACTGAGCATTATTTCAATGCTCATCGGATTGCTGTTGGCGCAATTATTTTTACCCTGGTTCAATCAACTATCATCAAGTGAGATTGCATTTTCATTTACTCAGTTTCCGGAATTGACCTGGGTTTTGATTGCACTCACTTTAATTGTGGGTGTCATTGCCGGAAGTTATCCTGCCTTTGTTCTATCTGCATTTAAACCAATCGAAGTATTGAAGAGTAAGTTGCGTCTCGGTGGTTCCAACTTTTTTACAAAGTCTTTGGTAACGCTTCAGTTTATGCTTTCTGTCGGACTCATCATTTCTACTTTCATCATACTTCAACAGCTTAATTTTATGCGTTCAAAGAATCCTGGATTCAATAAAGAAAATGTAATTGTTGTTGATGCATCTGGCATGAATACCAAAAAAATATATCCGTTATTCAGCCATGCACTTCAATCACATCCTGAAGTAAAAGGCGTTGCCAGTGCAGAGTTGGGATTGGGTGGAGAAACAGGATGGAGCAGTTCATCATTTGACTATAAGGGACGACACAAAAATGTTTACGAATATTTTATTGACCCGGATTATTTACATGTAATGGATATTAAATTATTGGCAGGAAGAAATTTTGATCACAGCATTTCTGATGATACAGTTCATTCTGTAATTGTTAATGAAGCTATGGTTCGTGATTTCGGATGGACTTTGCAGAATGCTGTTGGTCAACAATTAACAGGTTACGGGGAAAATTTCAATCCTGTGGTAATTGGGGTTATAAAAGATTTTCATTTCAGGCCCTTCAGCGAAAAGGTGGAGCCGCAAATGTTTCAACAGTTTTCCGGTTATCTTTCATTTAAATATTTTGTTCGCATTCAACCCGGTGAACCATCGAAGTCAATTACCATTCTTCAAAATGAGTGGCAAAAAATTGCACCTGAATTTCCATTCAAGTACAGTTTTTTAGATCAGGATCTTGATCGATTTTATAAATCGGAAGCGCGTTGGGCAGCGATAGTTGGATGCGCAGGCGGCATTTCAATTTTTCTTGCATGCCTTGGATTGCTTGGTTTGGCAGCACTTGCAGTGATTAACAGAACTAAAGAAATCGGTATAAGAAAAGTCTTGGGCGCATCAGTAACAAACATTGTGAAAATTCTTTCAATAGACTTTGTACGCCTTGTAATAATTGCATTAATCATAGCAACACCGGTTTCATGGTATTTCATGAATCAATGGTTACAGGATTTTGCGTACAGGATAAATATAAGCTGGTGGATATTTGTAATCAGTGGCTTGATTGCTATCACCATTTCGGTTCTCACAGTCAGCATACATACTGTGAAAGCCGCTGTTGCAAATCCTGTGAAATCATTACGA
The DNA here is from genome assembly GCA_039931675.1 of Bacteroidia bacterium. Taxonomy (GTDB): domain Bacteria; phylum Bacteroidota; class Bacteroidia; order AKYH767-A; family OLB10; genus JAEUTH01. The sequence continues at coordinate 28,454 of JBDTRM010000273.1, forward strand.
ACTGAATAACAAACTTATCAATGATAGAACTTAAAAACATTTCAAAATATTATAACGCAGGCGGTAAACCAAATTATGTGCTGTCTGGTCTTAACCTTGAGGTACAGAAAGGTGAATTCATTTCCATTATGGGGCCTTCAGGTTCGGGCAAGTCAACATTGCTGAATGTAATCGGTATGTTGGATGACCCTTCGGGAGGTGAATATTTTTTTAATGGAGATGCTGTGCATGGGCTGAAAGAAAAACAGCGTTCACAGCTTTACAAAAAATATATTGGTTTTGTTTTCCAGGCTTATCATCTTATTGATGAGTTGACTGTTTATGAAAATATTGAAACTCCTCTTTTGTACCAGGATGTAAAATCTTCTGAACGAAAAGCAATGGTTGCAGATGTGCTTGACAAATTTCAGATTGTAGGCAAGAAAGATTTATTTCCAACGCAGTTGTCAGGCGGACAGCAACAGATTGTGGGTATTGCCCGCGCTTTAATTGCGCGACCTGAATTATTATTAGCTGATGAGCCAACAGGCAATCTTAATTCAAAACAGGGAGAAGAAGTGATGGAACTTTTTAAAAAATTAAATGCAGAGGGGGTTACAATTATCCAGGTTACACATTCAGAAAAAAATGCCGGTTATGCATCTCGTACTATTCATCTGCTAGACGGAAGGATTGAAAAGGAAACAAATGTTTAGTTAAGAACTTTAACCCTTACCATATAGGTTGCATGTTTATAGAATCCCGTAGTTATACAATAACATAAATTATCTTTCAAATTGCCGGTTTACGAAAAGTAACGATTAATCCTTTTAATCAGTTATCCTTTGTCTAACGCATATTATAAACATAAAATAAATTACCCATTTCGCATTTCAAAAAGGCAAATCACCTTCCGGCAAATCGTTATTCATATTGTCGTCAGAATACTGAAAATCTTTGCAATCACAATACTCCTGAAAAGGACAGGAAGGCGGGTCGTAATTGCAAAACTCAAAAGTCATAAAGCCGCTGTTTACAATTTCGGTTTTTTCATCGAGTACACTTATAAGCAATGAATAATACTTTGCAGGCGGAATTTTTTCTGGTATGGCTGTGCCTAAATTCCAGGAAAACAATAATTGATTGAATGCCCTGATGATTTGGTTCAATTGTTTTTTATTAAGCTGTTCAGCAGGCGGGAATTGTTCTTTTTGCAATCCGCAGTAATAGCTGAATGTATGCACAGGTTCATGTTCAAGCCAGCGTTCTACTTCTGCAATATAGTCTTCAAAAGTTTCCTCTTTTGGGGTGCTCACATCAGATTCATCATGCTCTGGTCTTTGTGCATTGGCAATATCTTCGAGGAGGTAGTTGATGTATGATTGCATGTCTGAACTATGATTTTTTTGATTCGTTTGATTTCTCTGATTTTTGTTTTTCTTCTGTCCTTACAGGTTCAAAGTTTGCAATTTTTCTACTGTGAACGCGCTTACTCTTAATCTCTTGTTGTCAACTTCGGGTTCTTAAGCGGGGTAAAATTGAAAATGAAACCAATATTTAATTATGAAATAAACTGCAATGTAAATAGCGTTCCTTTTCCTTCAATAGATTGAACGCGGATAGTTCCTTTATGCATCATCATAATTTGCTTGCAAAGACTTAGACCGATTCCTGTTCCGTTTTTTTTTGAAGTATAAAAGGGAATAAAAATTTTATCTAATTGTTCAGGCGAAATACCTGTTCCGTTATCGGCAACTTTAATGATTACCTTTTTGTTTTCTGTTTCTTCTGCCGAAAGAATTATTTTCGGACTCACAGCATCTTTTACTGCATCAATTGCATTGGTCATAAGATTAATCATAACCTGTTCAATCAGGTTACTGTCGGCATTTAACTGTAGGTTAGTTTCTCTTAAAAATATTTCCAGCTCAATATTCTTTTGTTCAAGAGTGGGCTGCATAAGCCTGTGAAGATTTTCAAAAATATTTCTTACATAAACCGTGGTGAGATTTAACCTTGAAATTTTATTGAGATTACGATACGTTTCAGCAAACTTCAGCAAGCCTTCGCTGCGCCTTTTAATGGTATCAATACCCAATTGCATATCCTCATAAATAACGGTTGCATTTTCTTCGCCTGCTGAAGTTGCAAGATGCAAGCGGTTTTTCAAGGTATCGGCAAGAGAAGAAATAGGCGCTATTGAATTCATGATTTCATGCGTCATCACGCTTAATAACTTTTGCCAGGCATTCGCTTCATTTTCATCAAGCACCTCATTGATATTCTGAAATGCAACTATTTTAAAAACTTTTCCTTCAATCTGGAATGCAGTTGCCGTAAGCAATATTTTAAATATCCCTTTCTCTTTCGTAATCTCCACTACCCTATTTTCATGCATGCGTAACGATAGCACATCGCGATACAACCCGGCAAATTTCTTTTCAAGTGAATGAATGGTTTTGAGGTAAGGAATACCCAGCAGGTTTTTAAATGAATCATTCATCCAGCCTATTGCACCTGTTTCCTGCTCGTAAGAAAGAATGGCAGTATCCACCATTTCAAGAATCTTTTGCAGGTACTGGTATTGGGTTTCTCTTTCTTTACTTATCACTTTAAGTGTGGAATTAATATCATTGAAGCCTTTACGTAAAGGTTCCAGTTCGGCAGGTGCGTGTTTAACATCATAGTTGCGCGAAAAATCCCTGTAATGTGCTGACTCTGCAAATTCTTCTACCTCCTTTTGTATCCGTAAATAATAACGGTACAGGTCAATCAACTGCAAAATAATAATTATGCAGATTGCAATAAGCAGGGTATGCATTTCCCTTGCAAGCAAATATGCTGCACAACAGAAAGCGACTACCAGCAGCGATAGCCTGAGAAGAATTTTTTTATCGCTTCGTTTAAATATCATATTTGTTAAGTCTCCTGTAAAGTGCTGTACGGGTAATGCCAAGCTCTTTTGCAGCCTTGGTGATATTCCCGTTATGCTTTTCTATTACACGTGTTATCGTATTACGTTCTACAGAACTAAGTTTTAGTTCTCCTTCGCTTTCAGCGAGGTGATGTCCTGATTCAATAGTTGAAAATATAAGGTCGGCAGCATTTAGTTCATCCCCTTCTGACATAATAACTGCGCGTTCAATTGTGTATTGCAGCTCACGCACATTACCAGGAAAGCTATATGTTTTGAGCTTATCAAGCGCACTCTTATCCAAAGACAAAACAGGTTTCATATATTTCTCACAATAGATACCCGTAAAATGTTTTGCAAGTAAAAGCACATCTTCCTCTCGCTTGCGTAATGGCGGAACTATAATTTCAATTGTATTAATACGATAAATTAAATCCTTGCGAAAACGCGATTCATTAGCCAGTTCCTGCATCGCAAGATTAGTGGCACAGATAAGGCGGATGTTTATAGGTATTGGTTCGTTGGTTCCTAATTTTATTATTTGCCTGTTTTGCAATACCGATAAAAGTTTTGCCTGCTGCTGCAAATTGATGTTGCCGATTTCATCAAGAAATAAAGTGCCGCCATCAGCAGCTTCAAAAAAACCTGTGCGGTCAGTTTTAGCATCAGTAAAAGCACCTTTGCGGTGACCGAATAATTCACTTTCAAAAAGTGATTCTGTAAGCGAACCGATATCCACTTTAATATATGGCTTCGCATTTCGCATCGAATTATTATGAATCGCTTTTGCAAGCAAATCTTTACCTGTTCCGTTTTCTCCAAGTATTAAAACATTTGCATCTGTGGGAGCGATTTTTTCAATCTTGTAAAAAATATCTTTCATCGCCTGCGATTCACCGATCAAGTCATTGCCCTGAATTGAAACTCTGGATGAAACAGTACCTGCCGCTTTTTTTCTGCCCTTTTGTTCGAGTAATTCCTGAATGGTAAGAAGCAACTTTTCATTGTGCCAGGGTTTTACAATAAAATCATCGGCACCTTCTTTCAACGAACGCACTGCAATATCAACTCCTCCATAAGCAGTTATCATAACTACTGCAATACCCGGATGCAGATCTTTGATCTTCCTCAACCAGAAAAAACCTTCATTACCTGTATTAACTGAACTCGTGAAATTCATATCGAGCAATACCAAATCATAATCCTGTTTAGACAATTGCAAGCGAAGATTCTCAGGATTCTTTTCTGTAACTACATTGTGCACTTCGGTCTTCAGTAAAAGCTTCACAGCAGTAAGAACATCCTGGTCATCGTCAATCACTAATATGTTTGCCTGTTTTAATTTCATAAGAACGTTTATATCCGTTCCAAAGTAAAAGAATTATTGCAATTCATTGTTGTATGGCTGAATTAATTTTATCCATTTCTAAAATAAAAAACGGAAATCATAAAACATCAATGCTTCTAAATCGTTTATGCAAATCACAAACATAAATGATGGGCATCACTTTAGATAATTCTGTTTTCAATTTTATAAAATCTGTTCGGGCATTTCCATTTAACTTATTTGCTGCCAAAATGATTTTTATTTCGATAATATTTTTTTTTCTTATTCCGCAGGCATCGGTAATTGGCGCTGATGATTGGGTGCTTAAAAAAGAAAAAGATGGAATAAGAGTTTATATGCGCAGTGTAGCAGGTACAGAAATCAAAGAAATACGTGCAAATTTTTTTTTGAAATCCTCATTAAATTCAGTAATGGCCTTGCTTAAGGATGTGCCTGCTTATAAAGAATGGATTTATCGCTGTAAGGAAGTTGCATTGTTGAACCAACCTAACCAAAATGAGATTTACTATTACCAGCAAACTTTAGCACCCTGGCCCGTAACTAATCGCGACCTTATTGTACACTCTCATTGGAAACAGGATGAGGCGAGTAAAATTATTTATATTAACGGTAAGTGTATGCCCGACTATATTCCTGAAAAGGATGGTGTTGTAAGAATCAGGAATTTTTCAAATTCGTGGAAACTTACGCCCATGCAAAATGGAATGGTGGAGATTGATTACCAGATTAGTGTTGATCCTGCAGGACTTATTCCTGTTTGGCTTGTGAACCTGACTGTTGCAGAAGGTCCCTATCAAACCTGCTTGAATCTTATCAAAACCATAAATAATCCAAAGTATAAAGCGAGTACTGGAATTGTGGAGGAGCCTTGAATAAGGTCATAAGGTTAGTGTTTGGAGGATTGATTTTTCTGATAAGGTTTTTTTATTCGTGTGTATGGTTGGTGTTCTTTTCACCGACCATTGAAGGTGGACGGGTGTTTTCAGTGATTGGTGAAAAAAACACTAACCCCATGAATAATAATATTGTAAAAATGTCTGAAGATGTGGTAAAAAGCCATTTCAATAATAAAATGATGCAACTTTTCGCGTAGTATTGTTGTCTTATAATTAGCATGAAAAAGGTTACAACCATAATTTTAATAATGTTCTTGTTTTGCGGTTCAATAACTGCTCAGCAAAAATTTATTAAAGCTTCAACTTCTAATGATTTCGGTTCCAGAATAAAGGTTTTTTCAACTCCTGATTTGGGTTGGATAGTATTTTCAATGGATAGTCTTAAACTTTCGAAATTTAATAGTTGCGGGATAAGTGAGTGGAGTAAAAAATATAATATTCCCACAACAAATTCATCATTAAGTGATTTTATTCAAACGAAAAGCGGTGATTTTGTTTTACTAACCCGCATATTGAACGGCATTATTTATTCAGCATGTATAGCGCGAATTGATTTACAAGGTAACATAACATGGAGCAAATCATACCGGGACGCGGTTTATACACAATTTCCCTATACGATAAGCGAAGATAATCAAGGTAACATTTTTATTTTTGGAAATACTGAGCATACCGGCAACAATTCAGTTTTCAATTTAATTACAAAAATTGATGGCAGTGGTAATTTATTATGGACAAAGTTTTACGATCATGGATGGGTTTGGGGTGGTACAATAGTTACCTCTGATAATGGTTTACTGATACGCACCGGGAGTAACTTTATAAAAACAGATAATGCAGGTAATGTGCAATGGCAATCACAAGTACTTGGTTTAGGTTATTACTACATCGCACCGGTTGAAGTAAGTGATGGATATATTTTTACAGGCTACACCAGCGGCACACAATACATAACTTTTGGTAAAATAGATAAGACCGGCAACCTCCTGTGGGGTGGACGCAAAACATCTGATTTGCCGGGAACTCCAACAGCTCTGCATAAAAGGAATAACGGAAATATTGCAGGAGTCTTTCTTAAGAATGGCTCTACAGTTGTTGAATTCGATAAAGATTTAAATGTGGTTAAACAAAATTCAATTAATACTGCTATAACTTTATATGGAAAGGACATTTGCTTTGTTAAAGATACTACACCCGTTTTAATTGGATTTACCGGTAGCCCGTCTGCATTTTTTATTGCCAGGATGGATAAGAATTATTCAACCAATTGTGATGTTGCATCTTCACCGGTCAATATAACAATTGATCCATTGACTCAATCTTTCCAGCCCACAAATGTTACTACCTATAGCTTAAATGTTATTAATGAGAATTATAGTGTTGATACTTTTTCACTTTCGATGACTACGTTATGCTTTGTCCCTAAGACTTTAGATTTAGGAAGCGATACGCTTATTTGCGGTCATGCATCTCTGACCTTACAAAATAATACGGGTGATGTTTTTGATTCTTATCTCTGGTCAACAGGCGACACAACACCAACTATTGCAATTAATCAGTCAGGAACTTATTGGCTGCTTGCAACTTATAACTGTGGTGAGAATGAGGTTTCAGATACCGTTGAAGCAACTACTGTACCGGTGGTAACGGTTGACCTCGGAAAAGATATGTTAATATGTATAGACAGTTCTGAGATGCTAACTGCACCCGTGTGCTCAAGTTGTAATTACACCTGGAGCACAGGAAGCACATTGGCTGAAATTGAAATTTCAAAAGAGGGAACTTACTGGCTCAGCATTGATAATACAAACGGATGCATTACAGGTGACACTGTTGAAGCATCAATTGTAAAATGCGATTGTAATTTGTATGTTCCCAATGCGTTCACACCCAATGATGATGCAACTAATGAATTATTTAAGCCTGTATTTGATTGTGATTTCAGTGATTACAACTTGCGGATATTTAACCGGTGGGGTCAATTAATTTACACAACAAAAAATAAAGAAGACGGATGGAATGGAAAATTTAATAATGTATCCGTACCACAAGGAATTTATTTATACGCTATGAGTTACAATCCTGTTTTAAAAGGTGAACTTAAAAACACGATTACAAAGACGGGAACTGTGGCTGTGATTTATTAAACAAAAAAAATGTTGAATGATGAATTTCGAATATTGAATTTTGAAGGCAATGAAATCTTGAAATTAAGAATTCATTTTTATTAAGAAAAAACGTTACTGTTCAGGTGCCTAATTTGTCTTGAAACGCCTATTAATGCTGATATAAATGTTTCCATTTTTTAGTTGCAAAAAAATTCAAAAAAGTTAAGTAATTCAAATTCAAATTATTGATGATGCAAACACTTACCTGTTTAAAAAATTATACTTTAATAATCAATTAGTTTACCTGCTGAACTGTAACGAAAAAACATTATAACTTCAACATTCGACATTCGACATTCAACATTCATTCAAAATTTCATTTTTTTTCAACTTGTTTCTTTTCAAAAAGACCTATTTCATTCTTGCCATAATACTTTTTGCGATTGAAATTTATATTGCGGGATTTATGCACGATCGTATAATTCGTCCTTACGTTGGAGATTTGCTGGTAGTGATATTTATCTATTGCTTTTTAAAATCCTTTTTGAATGTAGCCGTAATGCCTCTCGCAATAAGTGTGTTGTTGTTTTCATTTTTTGTTGAAATCACGCAGTATTTCGGGTTGATATATTATCTTAATCTTGAAAACAATAAACTTGCATTGGCAATTTTAGGAAAGTCATTCAAATGGCTGGATATTATTGCTTACACAGTTGGAATTTTAGTAGTGTTGGGGTCTGAAAATTTTTTGGCCAAAAAAAGAATAGTATAAGTATGTAATTATGGTAATTGAGGTAATTGAGAATCGAAAACTAAAACCACAAACAACAAAACCATAAACTACAAACCATAAACTCCAATTACACCTTACTCTGCAACGTAATAACCGGAATAATCATTTCTTCGGGCGATATACCGCCATGCTGAAATGTGTTGCGATAGTATGCCACGTAATGATTATAATTATTCGGGTAAGCAAAGAAATCATCACGCTTTGCAAAAACATAAGAAGTGCTTAAATGTGTTTTGGGCAAGCCTGCATCAGCGGGATTTTTTACTTCAAAAACTTCGCGTCTTTCATAGCTTAAGCTTTTGCCATTCTTGTAACGAAGATTGCTGTTTGTATTTCTGTCCCCCACAATTTTTACAGGCTCCTTTACTTTAATGGTTCCATGATCTGTTGTGATGATGACTTTACATTTGCGCTCAGCAATTTTACGTAATGCCTCCATTAAAGGTGAGTTTTGTATCCACGAAAGTGTAATGGAGCGATAGGCTTTTTCATTGTCGGCAAGCTCGCGTATTACTTCCATCTCTGTGCGTGCATGGCTGAGCATATCCACAAAATTGTAAACAATCACATTCAGTTTATTCTTAAACATGTTGTGAACATTCTCCACCATATCTTTACCGGCTTGTATATTCGTAACCTTGGTATAAGAGAAGTTATACGTTTTGCGAAAGCGTTGAATCTGGTCAGCGAGAAAATCTTTTTCATACATATTTTTTCCGCCTTCTTCCTCATCATTCAGCCACATTTTTGGAAAACGTTTTTCAATATCTATCGGCAAAAGCCCTGCAAAAATTGAATTGCGTGAATACTGTGTGGCAGTTGGCAAGATGCTGTAATAAGTATCTTCCTCGGTTACTTTAAAAAACTCTGTTATAACAGGTTCGATAATTTTCCATTGGTCATAACGCAGGTTATCTATCAAAACAAAAAAAGTAGGATCATCGCTGCTGTCAACCAAAGGAAAAACTTTTTTCTTAAACAATTGATAGGATAGGGTAGGGGCGTTGACATCAGGATTTTTAATCCAGTTAAAATAATTATTCTCCACAAACTTGCTGAACATGCTGTTGGCTTCATCCTTTTGACTGGTAAGGATTTCATACATGCCTGCATCCTGTGTTTTTTCAAGTTCCAATTCCCAGTAAACTAATTTCTTATACACATCAACCCATTCCTGCCAGCTCAGTTTGTCATTAAGCGTCATGCTTATCTGTCTGAATTGCTGTTGATATTGTGAATTTGTTTTTTCACTAATGAGTCTTTTGTTATCAAGATTTTTTTTGAGCGACAATAAAATTTGGTTAGGATTAACAGGCTTGATAAGGTAATCAGCAATCTTGCTCCCTATGGCATCTTCCATAATAGCTTCTTCTTCACTTTTGGTGATCATGATCACAGGAGTATGCTGCTTTATGTTTTTAAGTCGCACTAAAGTTTCCAATCCGCTCAGTCCGGGCATGTTTTCATCCAATAAAACAATGTCAAAATCCTCCACAGAGATTTTCTCCAGGGCATCATCACCATTGTTAACTGTTGTTACATCATAACCTTTTTCTGTTAAAAAAAGCACATGCGGCTTCAGCAGGTCTATTTCATCATCAGCCCATAGTATGCGTGGTTTTTCTGTCATATTGAAAATTTGTTTTTTAAATTAATGTGTGAAATTTTTATGCTTTAAAAAGCACGAAAGTAAAAATGTGGAAGAACTTTAAAAAAAGTAAAGGTGGTGTATAAAGCGAGATTTAAAAAGAAGTTCGATTATTTAATATGTCAATACGTAAATTATGGGGGATTATTGCAAATGAAAAATATAAAAATTTTATTGAAGAGTTTAACTGGACTTTAAGGCATTGAAAAAGTGTGATGGCGTTTTTAAACACTTTTTTAACTTTTAAATCAAGCCTATTCATCTTGATTTATGTTGCAGGCAAGAATATTTCTGCAGGCAATTTGAAATATTCTTTGAGTCTTTGAGCCATCTTCAAAGTAATTTCTCGCCTGCCAGAAAGCACAGATGAGATATGACCTTTGCTTCCGATTACCTGATCAAGGTCTTTAGCTTTCATACCACGCTCAGCCATTTTCATTTTTATAAACTCAATAGGATTTGCTTCAGGTATATGAATGTTCTTTTGTTCATAATCTTTGATCAATAATAATAGCAACGCCAATTCATCGGCTTCTACAGAACCTTCTTTTGCATGAAAAATTGCCAAAGTTCTTTTAACAGCTTTTTTGTATGCAGTTTCTGTTTTAATTATTTTCCATTTCATGTTATTTGAATTTTATAATTCAATGACAAAGCAAAGAAACAATCTTGTTTTATTGATTCAAGATTTATATTCACTTACCCGTTAAACACGACAAACTTTAGCATTTTATTTTAGTTCGTAAGCATCTTTTGCCTAAAGCGAGACAAACATTAGTAGAAAAACTCAAACAAATAAATTGACCTTATTACCTTATTTCACCGCGAAAAAAATAAGGTAATAAGGTATTTGGACAGAGAGGATACCTTTCTACTACGGTTAAAAAATAAGGTCAATGAAATGCTACGATTTATGCTGTTAGCTGTATAAAAAAGTTAACGAACCGGTTTTTTTTAATTGCTTTGCCTCTTTAAAATTCAAATGCCGAAAGCGAAAATTTATAACGACCCCGTTTATGGTTTTATCACCATTCCTTTTCAGTTGATTAATGATTTAATTGAGCATCCTTATTTTCAACGATTGCGCAGGATAAAACAATTGGGGCTTACTCATTATGTATATCCGGGTGCTTTGCATACGCGCTTTCATCATGCGCTTGGCGCTATGTACCTGATGATGGAGGCTGTGGAGACACTTCGTTCAAAAGGGATTGAGATTAACCATAGCGAAGCTGAGGCTGTTACTGTTGCAATATTATTGCATGATATCGGTCACGGTCCGTTTTCTCATGCGCTTGAAAATTCAATTGTTACCGATGTGCATCATGAAACCATTTCAGTACTTTTTATGAATGAGTTGAATGAGCAGATGAATGGAAGATTGAAGATGGCAATAGAAATTTTTCAAAATCAGTATCCCAAAAAATTTCTTCACCAGTTGGTTTCAAGTCAGTTGGATATGGACAGGTTAGACTATCTTAATCGGGATAGTTTTTTTACAGGTGTTTCAGAAGGCGTGGTGAGCAGCGACCGTATTATAAAAATGCTTGATGTGCATGATGATAATCTCGTGGTGGAACAAAAAGGAATTTATTCTATTGAGAAGTTCATCATCTCGCGAAGGCTGATGTATTGGCAGGTTTATCTCCACAAAACAGTTTTAGCAGCCGAAAATTTATTGATGAAAATTTTACAACGCGCTAAAGAGTTAGCTGAGAAAGGCGCAGACTTATTTGCAACACCTGCATTTTTATTTTTTCTCCAAAACACAATTACAGAAAGTGATTTTGCATCAGATAAAAAAGTATTGCATCAATTTGCTTTGTTAGATGATTATGATGTTTTCACTTCGGTGAAAGTTTGGTGTTATCACCCTGATTTTATTTTATCCACTTTATGTACCAACTTAATTGATCGAAAACTTTATAAAATTAAAATTCAAAAAGAACGGATTGATTCCAAAGAATTAGCTGATGCACAACAAAAAGCAGTTTCACTTTTTAATATTGAAAAACAACATGCTCATTACTTTGCTTTTGAAGGCGAAGTAGTAAACAATGCCTATAAAATTTCGGACGAGAAGATTAATATTTTATTTAAAGATGATTCCGTTACCGATATTGCTTTTGCATCAGACAATCTGAATATTCATGTTTTATCTGAACCTATTGTGAAACATTATTTATGTGTGGATAGGAAGCTGTTGCAGAAAATGTGATTTAGGGTATTAAATTGCATATTGCATTCTTCAAAACCAAGTACTCCGAACATCAAAAAAAATTAAAACCATAAAAGATTGCTACATCTTGTAAGTACAAACTATTAATTAAAATCACCATATATGAAAGACTATAACTTTTGCTTTGTCGTAATGGGTTTCGGCACGAAACCAAGCTATGCAACCGGTACGGTTCGAATGTTGGATTTAAACCAAACTTACACCAAATTGATCAAGCCTGTGTTTGACGAATTAGGAATTAAATGCCAGCGTGCCTGCGATATGAATGTATCGGGAAGCATTGATAAGGTAATGATAAAAGCGATCAAAGAATCTGATATTGTAGTTTGCGATATCACCTGTTTGAATGCAAATGCGTTGTGGGAATTGGGTGTGCGACATGCATTGAACAAGCAGCATACTATACTGATATCTGATGCTGCGCACTTAAGCCCAAGCCCGCCCTTTGATGTAAGCCATCACGTTATTTATAGCTATAAACATTCGCCTGAAGGCATTACTGATGAAGATGCTGAGAAGTTTAAAGCAACTCTGAAAGAGATTGTCATAAATCTTGAAAATAATCTGCTTAAATCCGACAGCCCGGTATTCGATGTTTTGGATCCGGATACGAGTTCATTATTTGGTGACAAGGATGAAAAAGAACCAATGGAGTCATTTTCTTCATTGATGGACCGCGCAGAAACTGCCAAGAAGAAAAAGGATTGGAAACTTGCAATAGAATTATTCCAAAAAGCAAAAGAATATACTGAAAAAAACCTGGCGCCAAAAAGTGATTTGCCATTTATCCAATGTCGCAGGGCTTTGTGCACGTACAAATCTAAGCCTGACGATATCTTTGCATTAGCCGAGGCCAAAGTAATCCTGAGTGCGCTCAACCCAAAAGATACAACTGATGTTGAAGTTCTGGGGCTTAATGGTGCTATTAACAAGCGCCTGTTTGAGATCACAAATAAGCTTGAATATTTAGAGGAGTCTATTTGGTTTTATGACCGCGGTTATAGTTTGGTTCAGGATTATTACAATGGAATCAATGCAGCCTTTTCACTATATAAAAAAGCATTGGTACTGAAGGCTAAGAATGATGATGACTGGGAAGAAGCCAAAACTGATGCAGACTCTATGCGCAATAAGGTTTTGAAAACCTCGCTCGCTCTTGAAGCAGACCCCGGCTTTAAGGAAAGGAAGGACGCTGTGTGGGTGCTCTATACGATTGCCGAAGGTTATAATTACAAGGATAAACCAGAGCAGATGGCAGAGTACGAGGCCAAGGCAGCAGAAGTTGCAAAAGCCACGAATGACGATTTTGCTACAAGTTCTTATGAAGAGCAAAAAACGAAAATCACTCCTATGTTGCAATCGTTGAAATAATAAAGGTGATTCTGTTACCAATATTGCTTTTGCATTCGGCAATCTGAATATTTATGTTTTTATCTGAACCGATTGTGAAACATTATTTGTGTGTGGATAAAAAGTTCGTGTAGATAATTAAGTTCGCGTAGATAATTAACCCAACTTGCAGCTACTACCCAGTAAGCCGCAGCAAAATGGGCGTTTGCTTTTTTTCGGGAGGCTTTTTGTGTACTACAGATTTTAATTTTCTGAAGGGTTTGTGTTTGGCATTAAGAATGTCAAAAAATTGTTTTAATTTTTGATTCGGCTCAGAGCATTTTCGGATGCTGATGATTTTGTCAAATGTATTTTGTCCTGAAGTGGTAATCATTTTTTGTGTGTTTCCAATGCGTACTATTTCTTGCCAACCGCTATTAATTTTGAATGCTTTTAGTTGATGGCGAATGGTGTTCACTAACCAATATGCAAGTATGCCCAGATGTAGATGCGCCATGGTGCTTTCATCTTTTTGGTGATAAATTGGTCGCAGGTCGAGGTCTGTTTTTAGGGTGCGGAAGGTGCTTTCTATTTCTCGAATAGTGTTGTAGATGTTCCATATTATTACTTCGTCTTTTATAGGCATATTGGTACGCAAGAAATAAACTCCCAGGCCATCTATTTGTTGTTGGTGCAGCGCCTGGTCTTTTTGCCATGTGATATTGATTACTTGTTCATTCGCTTTATCGCAAGTAATGTGGATGTTATAATAGTGGTGTACGGATGGGTATTTTTGTTTTGCTCTTCCAATGCGTTCATTCACTTTGCTTACTTTTTTTACTCCGCTTTTTTTGTGTATTGAACTTTTTATTTTTTCTAACGCTTCTTCAAATCGCGTTTCAAATAAATTTTTCATACCCTCTTCTTTTAGTGCTTTGGGTGGGCTTGTTATTTCAAGATAATAATCTGTACTCACA
>JBDTRM010000274.1:0-51717 GCA_039931675.1 Bacteroidia bacterium
TTCAAGTCATTTAAAAGAATTTCACGGGCAAGCTGCCCCTGTTCACTCAACTGAAGTTCAACAAGCTCCTCTTGATCAAGTTCCGCTATATTTCCGTTTAGTTCTACCTTTTTAACAATCTCAGAAAAATCACCTGGTAGTTTACGAGTCCAACAAATCGCATTAATTTCTCCGTGAAAAGGGGTGGAAACAAGGTCTTGAAAATTGGTGACACAGTGAATTTGATTCTCTGCATGAGATAAATCTATCATAATGGGTAATATAAGTCTAAAATCATTTCACCTGATAATACTGAGGCTTACAGTACTTCCAGATAATCCCAGAGGGCATCAGGCAAAGCTTGTCAATTAACGATAACGCCAGCCCTTGAAAAACCCTTTTATAACTTATACCATATATGTATATAATCACGGATGGATGTACTTATATTTACAAGCACCAAATATAATAAAGTGAACTACATAACAGGAACAAGATAAACCAAAGGAGGTTTGCTGGAGTACGCACAGGTGAGGACACCTGCGGTAGCTTTGGAAGAGCGGGTGGTTCAACCTATCACAATTGTTGATTAGATGCACCAAGCTCCAAACTTGCACGTCACCGGGCATATTCGCCAATACCTTGTTGTAGGCATCCTTTACCGGCATTTTAATAGTCGCTAAGTGTGAATGGCTTTATTGTAATTGTTTCAACTAAAGGTGTATTACCTGCCACATCGCTAAAATTATATTGTTTAGTGTCTGTAAGCTTTGAAAAAAGATATTGAAAAGAATTTCTCTCATCTTTTTTGAGGTCAACAACTTCCCTAGACTGGAAGTCTAATGGAGTAATTAAGTCTAAATTTGCTGTTGTTACGGGAATAAAAGATGCAAAAATAAACTTCTTTGGTTCTTTATCAATTGAGTTTTGGATATAGCGATATTCTTTGCCAACGCCTCCTTCAAAGGCTTCTGCCTTTCTTTTATATCCTTCCGAAAGGATAACAATTATTTTATCATAATTTTTAATGCCCTTATGCATGAGTCTATTAAAATCTGTAGCAGTTTCTTCTTGCATAATTCGAACATCTAAGTCAGCATTAAATCCTTTTATTCTGAGGAATTCAACAAAGGATACAATTTTATCTTGATGTTGTTTATTTTCCCAGCAATATGAAACAAATACACTTGTTGTTTTATTCTTGATGTTGTCCGAAACCAAAGTGGTGTTTAATGAAACAAGCTTTTTTCCATTGTCGTCATCTTTTTTTAAGAACTCATCATTTTTGTCAATAACGCCATATACTGCCGCTCTCGAATATCCAAACTTTGAATTCAGGGCATTCACTATTGAGTTTAAGTAAAATGTCTCATCCCCATTTTCTTTCATTAATTGAATTGCTTGATTTTTTATTTGCTCTTTTATTGGATTAGATTTGATGTAAGTGTTTCTTCTTTCTGTTTTTACAATTTTAGCTTTATAAATATCCCGCCATTCGTTTAGGATAAAGCAATCATTATCTAATTTGGAATAACGGGTCTTGTCATATAGAATTGTGTCTAGTGATTTAATTGGTATTTGAGGTCGGTCTTTAGTTATATGAGTGAAAATGTCCTTCTTATTTAATGGCTTATTGTAGTGAAGTAAAGTATTAGAAATTAGACCAAATAAAGTCTCATTATTGCCTTCCCATTCAGTCAATCCCCAAAAACCAGACTTACCTTGTGCTGTAAATCTGTTATCAGTAACCAATTGGCTTGATATACTTCTGGTTACCTTTTTTGGGGATTTGCTTTTATGCAGCAAGTGATTTATCTCTTTTATTAATTCAGCCAATTTTATAAACTCTCCTTTTTGCATAAGAAATCGATAGGCCATGTCTTTTGCATTGGATAAATCCTGAAATTTTAATTGGTATCTGGTTTTATCTTCTGAAACAACTTGTTCAATTTCTTCTATTTGATTACAAGCAATTTCAATTAAGTCATTTGGGAATTTAGTATTAGTTCGTTTGACATCAATAATGATATCTTCTATTTCAGTGGCAATAGTATTTTTCTCTAAGAAGATATATACCAAATAGCAAATTTCTAAAAATATATCAATTGATACAGCCTTGTCAGAAAAAAGAAAAGTATTATTTCTTAGATGGTGGGCAATAGGTGTTCTTTCTTTTATTTCAATAATATCAAATAAAGCACTTAAAAATTCATTTTTTATTTTATCTTCGGGTATTCCAAAATTCTGAAACAATGTCACTTTCAATTTTGTTTTTGAAAGAACTTTAAATTGCGATATTTCTTTTTGAAAATTGAGGATTACTTTACAAACATCAGTTTGAATTTTGAAGTCTTTATTTTCTCCATTTAGTATGGCAAGAATTAATTTATTGAAGCTAACTAATTGTTGCCTGACTCTCTCAAGAGTTTTATCAGTAAGTAAAGCTATTTCCTCTTTTGAATAAACCCTCCCGTCTATACCGTAATATTTAGCAATAATTGTTTTCAGTTCTTTATCTCTTTCAATTTTAGAACCTGTCTTTCCAAATGGTTTGTCCAAATAAGAAAAATAATCTTTGATGATAAATTCAATTAAATCTATTGGGGATAAAGATTGAATAGTTTCATTTTGGATTAAGTCTGATAAATCAATTCGTAAGTCGAAAATTGAAATGTTTGAGTTTGTCTTGGTCATAATGTGTCTAATTAAAGGAACTGCTTATTGGGTTGCCTACAACATGTTATCGGAACTTTTCGAAGGGAAAAGTTCCGATAACCAACACAATAATAGTATTATTCGGAATTTCTGTAAAATATATCTGGAGCTCCTTCTTTTTTATTGGTTTATAATCCCAGATAGTCCAGCATATAAAAAAACACAGCGTAAGTTACCTTGTTTGGCCTTGCCGCCATCAATTTTCATCCACCCTCAATATACTATTGACCGAATCAATTAAACCAAACAGCATAGCCCTGCCTTCTTAAATCCCATGCAAGTTTTTCTTCCTGCTCTAATGCTTGTTGCCTTGTCATATATTTTAAGTTGATATGGTTATAAAGGCTCGGGCGCAGGTATGTGCCGTATTTTTGAACTATGTTAGATGAAAGCTTATGACCTTTTTGGTTTCTATATCCTGTTGTATGTTGTTTAAGTCTTTCTGCCGGAGTTTTACTGGTCATGCCTACATATAAGCATTCCAGCACTCCGTTAAATTGAGGATTAGCATTGCGGAATTTACTATCTTCCGTAAATACACGTTTTGAAAGTTCAATAACGTAAACCCGGTAAATTAATTTTGGCATAATTGACAGATTTTCTTTTTGCAGCCGAATCCAGCTTTTCTATAACAAACGCCTAATGCTTTTATGTTATTGTTTTCCATAAGATACATTGAACCGTCTTTTATTAATTTTTTCCTTTTTTTCCGATACTCCCGTTAGGCAAAATGGCTTCCAGAAGTTACTCCTTATATATAGGTACATAGTTTATTGAATAGCCTTTCCAAAAGAATGTATTGTTTTAATTAATACTAAGATAATATTCCTATCACATTATAAATAGATTGCGGGTTCACTTTTGCTTCCCTTAATAATCCATCAATTCAATCATTAATTTATTATCAACCTCTCCATAAAATTTTATCATGAAAACATTTAGAAGCAAACTTATGAAAGGCATAGCGCAACTGTTTCACAAAAGAAACAAAATTCAAAAAGACAATCATAAATCATTTAAGCACAAAGGGTATGCAATGTTCATCTGAGTATTGGTTTTGGTTACAATTTAACCGCCTTTGAACAAAGCATAAAATTTTGTTACGTTAAAAAAACAGTGTAAAGCAGTTCACCCAAATTAAGTTCACTGTAATTTAAGTAATCGTAAGTTATTTATTTGACACACTTAAGAGCTGCATCTAAACCACGTGTAACAGCGTGGTTTTTTGCTTGTCAAGTATTAATCATTTCATAACATCAATTTAAATATTTAATGAAATGCCGTCTGCAACTTTGCAGCATGAAAAAAACATGGAGATATTCAAACAACGTTTCATTTTCCATAGCGACTGCCCAACAGGCAGCTTCAGTTTTTCATCTTTCCATCAGAGAAAAAATCACCAATGCATTTACAGATTTCATTGTCCGCTTTTCTTTAAGCAATCTTAATTCGCTCTTTTCTCCGTTCAGGTTTTACAAGTCTGATATAATGCATTAATCCTCTGTCAATGAATCATACAAAAGAGGAAAAGAAAAAAAGAAAGGTTGATTTAGTTGTTATTTCTGATGTTCATCTCGGCACTTATGGTTGCCATGCTAAAGAACTATTGCAATATCTTAAAAGCATAAAACCAAAAACGATTGTGCTCAATGGTGATATTATTGACATGTGGCAATTCAGCAAGCGATATTTTCCTTCAAGTCATCTCAAGGTACTTAAACATATTATCTCGCTTACAGCAAAAAAGGTAAAGGTGTTTTATGTTACAGGCAATCATGATGAGATGCTGCGCAAGTTTGTAGGTTTCAAGCTTGGGTCATTGCAAATTGTAAATAAGCTGGTGCTTAACTTGGACGGTAAACGTACATGGATTTTTCATGGCGATGTGTTTGATGTTACCATGAAACATTCGAAATGGCTTACTAAGCTGGGTGCGCATGGCTATGACTTGTTGATTTTGATTAATGCACTATGTAACTGGGTTTTACTGAAGCTGGGACGGGAAAAAATTTCACTTTCGAAAAACATTAAGAACAGTGTTAAGAGTGCTGTTAAGTTCATTAATAATTTTGAGCAGACCTGTGCTGACATTGCTGCATCTAATCATTATCAGAATGTAATATGCGGGCACATTCATCATCCCGAAATAAAAGACATTCAAACAGCGCATGGAACAGTTACCTACTTAAATTCAGGTGACTGGGTTGAAAACTTTACCGCATTGGAATATCATAATGGAGATTGGAAAATATTTAAGTACAATGCTGAAGATTTTGAGCAGGAAGCAAGTGATGCAGATGTCCAAAGTGAGATGAATAATAAAGAGTTGTTCAATGCATTAGTTCTTGAATTTGGAATGATGGAATAGGGATGGAAATGGGGGGATATGGGATGATGGAATCCCACGATAAGACCAATGTCATTTAGTTACGCTCGGAAAACCCCAACCCTAAAGGGAGTCCGTCTGTGACAGAGAATTGAGGACGGACTCCCTTTAGGGTCGGGGTTCCACGCAAGCAAACGCATCAATTATTTCTTCCATACAAATAAATATCAATAGCGAGTGACTTCAGTCACTTGAATACAGGAATGAAAATATTATACGCAATACAGGGAACAGGTAACGGCCATATAAGCCGCGGGATTGAAATCATTCCGCACCTGAAAAAACATGGTGATGTGGATATATTGATCAGCGGTGCAGAGTGGGAGTTGAATTTTCCGTTCAAGGTTAAATATCGCCTTGGAGGAATGAGTTTCGTATTTGGTAAAAATGGCGGAGTTGATTTGTTTAACACTTACCTTAAACTGAACTCGTTCAGATTTATGCGCGAGATTAAATCTGTACCTGTTGAAGAATATGATTTAGTGATAAGCGATTTTGAACCCATATCATGTTGGGCAACACATCTGAAAAAAATTCCCTGCATTGGCTTGAGCAACCAGGTAGCAACATTGCATCGCGATGCTCCCGTTCCCAAAAATTCAGACAGGCTTGGTAAATTGGTGTTAGAACATTATGCGCCTGTAACCAAAAAATACGGCTATCATTTTAAAGCTCTTGATGAAAATATTTTTACTCCAGTAATCAGGAGCGAAATCCGCAATTGCAATATTAAAGACAAAGGGCATATCACAGTTTATCTTCCCAGTTATGATGATGAGCGGATTATAAAAAATCTTAAAAACTTTAAGCAGGTTGACTGGCAGGTGTTTTCAAAACACAATAAAAAGAAATTTAAAGAAAAGAACATTTATATCGAACCCATTAGTAATGCTGCGTTTGTAAAGAGTATGAGTGAAAGCAGCGGAGTATTATGCAATGCAGGTTTCGGGGTAACATCTGAAACTTTATTTTTAAATAAAAAGCTCTGCATCATACCAATGAGAACACAGTACGAACAGCATTGCAATGCTGCCATGCTTAAATCAATGGGAGTTACTGTAGTGAAAAAATTAAAGAGCAAGCATTTGAATAAAATTGAAAACTGGATTGAAAAAGGTAAATCCGTTGAGGTTGATTATCCTGATAATGCTGCTTCGATAGTTAAAAAAATAATTGTAGAAAATTACAAGGTGTCTTATTCCCCGTTTGATGCCTCATCTGAACTTTACCAGTGATAAGTGGAAGTGATAGTAGTAGTGTTCCGTAAAAATTCTCACCCTCAACCAAAAATCTTTTATTAATTTGTTGTTGATTCGGGAAAAAGATAAATCGGTGTACTGCACAACCTTAGTTTTGAATTTAACCTTAGTAGAAAAGCATGAGCACAAAACAAAACCTTATTACCTTTTTTAGGAAAGAAGGTAATAAGGTTTTACCGGACAAATAAATGTTTTCTACTAAGGTTGCTCCTCCTAAGCAAAATTCTTGTTTTAGACAAAATAAATTGCAACCATTTATCCCGTTTTAAATTTGAAACCGTATGCAGTTAGAAAAGAATCTTTTCGGAAAAAATTTTCATTGGGGAGTTGCAACATCTGCTTATCAATATGAGGGCGCTCATGATAAGGATGGAAAAGGCAATTCGATATGGGATAAGTTCTCTGAAAAAAAAGGAAGGATTTATAATAACCACCATGCACAAATAGCCTGCAATTTTTATGAATGCTACGATGATGATATTGAACTAATCAGTTTTTTAAATATTCCGGATTTTCGTTTTTCGCTTTCGTGGTCACGTATTATTTCAGGAGGCACTGGTTCAGTGAACATGAACGGCATTGATTTTTATAATAAGGTGATTGACAAGTGCCTTTCACGAGGCATTGAACCCTGGGTTACCTTATATCATTGGGATTTACCACACGCTCTTGAACTGAAAGGAGGTTGGACTAACCGTGAAATTTTAAATTGGTTTACAGCGTATGTGAGTGTTTGCGTAAAACATTTTGGTGACCGCGTTAAGCATTGGATGGTGCTTAATGAACCGATGGTTTTTACAGGTGCCGGATATTTCCTAGGCGTTCATGCGCCCGGAAGAAAAGGTGCGAACAATTTTATTCCTGCATTGCATCACGCAGTGCTTTGCCAGGCACAAGGAGGAAAAATATTGAAAGACTTTAATAATAGTTTGCAGGTGGGAACAACTTTTTCATGTTCATATATCACTCCGCAAACAAATTCGGAAAGAGATAAAAATGCAGCTATTCGTATTGATGCTTTGCTCAACCGTTTGTTTATTGAACCTGCACTTGGATTGGGTTATCCAATTACCGATCTGAAATTTTTAAATCGTATTGAAAAATATTATCACTCTAATGATGATAAACTCATGCAATTTGATTTTGATTTTATAGGTATTCAAAACTATACACGCGAAGTTGCTGCATATTCATTTTTCACTCCTTACCTGCAGGCAAAATTAATACCTGCTGATAAACGCAACGTTCAGCGAACAGTTATGAATTGGGAAATTTATCCCGAAAGCATTTATAAAATGATTGAGAAATTTTCAGCATACAAAAATGTAAAGAAGATTATTGTAACAGAGAATGGTGCAGCATTTCCTGATCATGTTGTTGATGGGGTAATTACGGATACCGATAGAGTTAAATTTCTGCAAGCATATTTATCATCAGTGCTCAAAGCGAAACAAGACGGACATAAAATAGACGGTTATTTTATCTGGTCATTTACCGATAATTTCGAATGGGCCGAAGGTTACGTTCCACGCTTTGGAATTGTTTATATAGATTTTGAAACTCAAAAAAGAATTGTGAAACAATCGGGGGAATGGTATAAGGAGTTTTTGAAATGAAAAATTCAATGATTTTTGAGGAGCGGCTTTAACAATAGAGTATGATTTTAAAACTTAAAGTTTATTAAATTCTTCTGCGGTTATTTATGCCTGCTGTAAAATTTTTTTCAGCAGGCCTACTCCAAGTTCATTGTGCTGAGGCACAGACAAGGTATAGACATAACCTTCTTTGATCATCATTACGTGCGAACCTTTTTGCCTGTCCACTTTCCATCCTTTCCGTTTAAGTTTTTTTACCGCTTCGGCACCCGAACAAAGTTTCAATGTTCCGCTCATACATTTACAGCAATTCTTTTTTCAGTGCTTTTTTTCTTTGTCGGTTTACCCTTTTCATTCATCACTTCAAGCCATCCTTCTATGGCTTCCTTGATGTTGCGTTTAACTTCAATCAGCGTTTTGCCCTGACTGAAACAACCGGGTAATGCAGGTACTTCTGCAATATAGTATCCTGTTTCATCTTTCTGAATAACAACTTCCAATCTCATATCAATATATTTTATTTTTACAAACATAATTCTTTACGCCTCACTTTACAATAACCAAAACCCGACCTCGGCAAACGGGGTGCAACTTTCCCGACTATGTTATTGACGGAAAAATAAATGATGTTGAAAGAATTAGATTTCTCGAATCGTATTTAACTTCTGTACTCAAAGCAAAACAAGATGGAAATAAAATAGATGGTTATTTTATCTGGTCACTCACCGATAATTTCGAATGGGCTGAAGGATATGCGCCACGTTTCGGAATTGTTTATATAGATTTTGAAACACAAAAAAGAATTGTGAAACAATCGGGGCTTTGGTATAAAGATTTTTTGCATAACCGGTTTTAAAAATATTTATCTTTCACTGATGAAAAATTTCTTTCCCCCTCATATTAAATGAAAAAGCTCTTTACAATAATCATTTTATTTTTTGCGCTTAATGCTAAATCTCAATCGCTTTATTTTCCACCTGCAACAGGCACATCATGGGATACAATTTCACCGGTTTCGCTCGGCTGGTGCCAGGATAAAATTGATACCCTGGTAAATTATCTTGGTCAGCACAACACAAAGGCGTTCATAGTACTTAAAGATGGGAAAATAGCTATTGAACATTATTTCGGAACATTTACCCAGGACAGTATTTGGTATTGGGCATCGTGCGGAAAATCTTTATCATCTTTCCTGATAGGACTTGCACAGGAGCAAGGTTATTTGAACATCCAGGATTCGCTTCCAAAATATCTCGGTCACGGTTTCAGTTCTTGCGGAGCAGCAGCCGAAGACTCCATTCGCATCATCCATCAGCTTACCATGACTACAGGTTTTGATGATATGTATGGCGGAGTAACCAGCGAAAATCATTGCACCGATGATTCCTGTTTGGTTTGCATTGCATCACCAGGAACACGCTGGGCTTATCATAACGCACCATATACCATGACGCATTGGGTGCTTGATTCGGCAACAGGTATGACAGCAAATGCTTTTAAAAACTTAAACCTGAATTCAACCTGCGGCATCACGGGAGCGTTTTTGCCAAGTGGATACGATGACATCTATTACAGCAAGCCCCGCAGTTTTGCAAGGTTTGGTTTGCTCATGCTTGCAAAAGGAATCTGGAACTCCGACACTATCATGCACGATTCGGTTTATTTTAACCAGATGATAAATACATCACAAAACATAAATCTTGCTTATGGATATTTATGGTGGCTCAATGGAAAAGCTTCTTATCATTTACCGAATACTCAAATTCAGATACCCGGATTTTTAGAACCCGATGCACCTGCCGACATGTATTCAGCACTTGGAAAAAATGACCAGATACTCAACATTGTTCCTTCAATGAATCTTGTCACCATTCGCATGGGCGACCCGTTTGGTCTTCCTATTGAAGTGAGCAATATTGTGAACGATTCCATTTGGGTAAGATTGAATGATGTCTTTTGCAATGCGACTTCAGTTCCTTTTTCTTTAGGAGATGAGTTGGACGTAAAGTGCTTTCCCAATCCTGCACAACAGTTTTTCAACATTCAGTTACCTGAAACTAAATTTGATTTGATCATTTATGATTTGACAGGAAGAAAATTACTTGAACACAAAAATGTTTTTTCACAAATAAAAATTGATTGCAAAGAGTTTAGTCGCGGAATTTATTTCATCAAAGTGATAACTGATAAAAATACCATCACAGAAAAAATAATCATTCAACATTAAAAATGGACAATGGAACTCCTTCATAATTAATTTCAGAGATTCCTTCGTTCGGAATCTTTTTCAACTATTTCAGATGAATTATGAAAGAGGTCTAATGTTAACCCATGTTAAATTTTTGTAATCATTTAACCTGCTTTCATAACCTAAACTAAATGTATTTATAACCATTTGGTAAGTTTAACTTTCGATTTGTTTGATGCAGTAAGAAGTTATTTGCACTGCTCATCAATGATGATGTGCTAACAAAAAAATCATCAATAAAAATGAATCAGAAGAAAACCATTACAAATTTTGTAACGGGTGCTGCATTGGTACTCGTTGCTGCTGCACCGGGCTTTGCCCAAACTAATCTTGGCGCTGAATGCGGATGCCCAACCCCGGTATCATCAAGACCTACAGTATTAGTATCAACATTGGCAACCAATGGCGGTGCCGGTGATGGTGAGCTTATTGCTGCCAACACGATTTTCGATTGCTCTAAAACATGGATCCTTGACAAAAAGATTTATGTGCCCAATGGAAAAACTTTAACCATTATGCCTGGTACTGTTATTAAAGGAAACACAGGAACTGCTGCTAACGCTACTGCACTTACTGTTGAAGTAGGCGGTAAAATTTTTGCTTCGGGTACGCCAACTTGCCAGATTGTATTTACTGCTGCTGCTGATAACTTAGACGGAACGTTCCCTATTTCAAGTAACGGACAATGGGGTGGTGTATGTATTGCAGGTAAAGCATCAAACAATTTAACCCTTGCGGCTAACGGTCCTTTCCAGGCGGGAGTTGGTGATGGAAAACTTTGTGTTGCTGATGGCATTGGAACCTTTGAAGGATTTGCTTCAAGTAACACCAAAGATCAGTTTGGAGTAACACCTGCATCGTTTGATGATAACGACAATTCAGGAATTTTACGTTATGTTTCTATCCGTCATGCAGGAGCAATATTGCAGGTGGGTGGTGAGCTTAACGGACTTTCATTGGGCTCTGTAGGCCGAGGTACAACCATTGACCACCTTGAAATTATTTCATCTGCTGATGACGGAATTGAATTATTTGGAGGCACAGTTGATTTAAAGTATATAACCGTGTTATTCGGCAATGATGATAATTTAGATTGGGATGACGGCTGGAGAGGCAGAGCACAATTTATCTATGTTCAAAAAACTGATAACACTGCAAGCGTAGATGCTGATAATGGTTTTGAAATGGATGCTGACGATCAAAAGTCAAATCTGTTGCCACGTTCACATCCGGTTATATATAACGTTACTATGATTGGTAATAATAAAACTACTCCAACAAGTGATAACAGTGGTCTTGCTGCTATAAGAGCAAAAGAATTAACAGAAGGTGAAATTTATAATTCAGTATTCGGTAACTGGAGATATGGCTTTAACGTTTCCAAAGCTTTGGGAACACGCTTAGGTACAAGCGAAGCTTATCATAACTGGGCTACAACAGGTGGAAACGGAAGCAGCAGCCTGAAAATTAAATGCAACACTTTTGCTGGTATTATATCTAAAACAATTTCTATTGATGGTAATGGTGCAGGTATAACACTTGGTACTGACAGTACGCAATTCTTTACTACTGATTTGAATGTAAGCGTTGCAACTATACCGGGTTTTGATTTTAACTTTACGGTGAACAACTCAACAAACAATTTCTCAGTAAGACCTGATGTAACTCCAAGTCCTGCATTGTCAACTGCCGGATGTCCTGTTGCACCTGTTGACGGTTTCTTTACACCTGCATCTTATCGTGGAGCATTTGCAAGCACAGGACAAAACTGGTTATCAACGTGGACTTATGCTACAGTGATTAACGCTGTTCCCGGACTTCAACCATGCCCTACAGATATTAACAGTGATGGTATTACCAACAATGTTGACTTCTTATTACTTTTAGGTTCATTCAACCAATCTTGCCAATAAGCCCTTTAATCAAAAGGCAAATTCCTGTAATCTAATTTTCAAATTTTTCTCTGATCGCAGTACATGATAAATACTTCATGTACTGCGAAAGAGAAAAGCAATACGAGGCAATCCCCGCAAGGGAGATGATATAGTTATGCCCAACGGTACCATATAAAAGCTCCCGGACCTAAAGCAAAAAATAATAATGCTGAAAATAACCACCATTTAATAATTCAAAAAATTAACATCCCGATAGCCATCGGGACAAAAACAAAACAAAAAATATGAAAAAAATAATATTAGGTTTATGCTTCCTGTTAACAGGTGCAATTGCCCTGGCTCAAAACGGGCTTGAGGGCATTATCGTAGAAAAGTACTATGTTTCCAATGCTGCCGATTCAGTTGGCGCTAATGGTTTTGGTGATAATCTACCTGTAGGTTCTGTTACGTACAGAATTTATGTTGATATGCTACCCGGTTACAAATTCCAGGCAGCTTATGGCGTACCCACTCATGCACTTACTCTTACCACCACCACTTCCTTTTATAATAATACAGACAGAGGTCACGAAATCCCTTCTTTCAGCAAAACAAATGCTGCGCAGCACACCACTATGCTTGATTCTTACTTCTCTGTTGGCGCTGCTTGTTCAGGCAGCTACGGAATTTTAAAAAGTGAAGACAGTGTGGCGAGCGGTGGTGCAAATGTTGTAAATGCTCACGGCATCTTACAAAACAATGATCCCTTAGCTGGAATTCCATTGACAATTCAGGATGGTATATATACCGCTGTTCCCGCACCTCAGTCAGTGACCTTTGTTGGTATGGCACAAGCACAGACAGACTTTGATGGTGGTCCAAGTGTAAGTTCGTTTATAACCACTAACGCCTCATGGGCAGCACTTATTGGTTCTACAGGACCTATACCCGCAGCTAATAAGGTATTGATTGCACAGGTTACCACTAATGGTATTTTCCATTTTGAATTAAATATTCAGATTGGAACACCAACTGGCGGAGTTCAAAATTATGTTTCCTTTAACCCGGTTGGTGCAGAAATTACTATTCCAGGTCTTAAAGGAACTTTCGGTGGCCAGATCATAACGGGACCAAGCAGTTCCCAATCACCTTATGTTATTCCGGTGGCACCTGGAGTAACCACTACTTCCGTTTTAACTACACCGGATATTATAGGAAGTTATAAAATGTGCGGCACACCTGATGGATTGGGTGCTTTTGATAATGGCAACGGAACATTTACATTATTAATGAACCACGAATTTGTTCCTACAGTTGGTGTAGTACGCGCTCACGGATCAGCAGGCGCTTTCGTGTCAAAGTGGATTATCAATAAATCAAATTTATCTGTAGTTAGCGGAAGCGATTTGATTCAAACCATTTATCTGTGGAATCAGGGAACTAACAGTTACGCTATAGGTAGCATTGCTTTCAACAGGTTTTGTTCTGGTGACTTACCTTCTTCATCAGCATTTTATAATGCTGCTACAGGTTTAGGCACGCAGGAACGCATCTATATGAATGGAGAAGAATCAGGGAGCGAAGGTCGTGCATTCGGTCATATCGTAACCGGAACAAATACAGGTGTATCTTATCAGTTACCCTGGCTTGGAAGAATGTCATGGGAAAATGCAGTGGCAAACCCTGTAGCAAGTGATAAAACAATTGTGGGATGTCTTGATGACGGGGCCACCACATCGAGCAATGTTTATTTTTATATAGGCACCAAAACAAATACAGGTACTGAATTTGACAAAGCAGGGTTAACCAATGGTAAATCTTTTGGAGTTAAAATAACAGGTTATCCGCAGGAAAGAATTAATGCAACTACTATCAATAATCCTCCTTCCCCCGGCACTCATTTCGATTTGGTTGACCTTGGTTCTGTACAAAACAAAACGGGAGTTTATCTTGATTCTCTTGGCGCTACATTAGGGGTAACCTATTTTGCCCGTACTGAAGATGGCGCATGGGATCCTTCGCATCCAAACGATTTCTATTTCAATACAACCGATCAGCTTGACCAGGTTAATGATGGTGTTGGTTCGCAGGTTGGTCGTTCACGCTTGTGGAGATTACGTTTTACCGATATTGCAAATCCTGAAACCGGTGGAACTGTTGAAGCAGTTTTAAATGGAACAGAAGGCCAGGTGATGCTTGATAATTTGACAATAGATAAATCAGGGCATATTCTTTTACAAGAAGATGTAGGCAACTCAGCACATAACGGCAAAGTTTGGCAATACACGATTGCAACGGATTCGCTCAAACAAATCGCCAAACATGATCTCGCACGATTTGGTGATATTGGGGTTCCGGCTACAGCACCCTTCAACCAGGATGAAGAAACATCAGGTATTATAGATGTATCTGATATTTTAGGAGCTGGTAAATTCTTACTTGATGACCAGGCGCATTATGCAATCTCCGGTGAAGCTGTTGAAGGTGGCCAGCTTTTAATGCTTTTTAATCCCGATACATATAATGGATTGGTATTATCATCAAGCCATACCAATGTAAATTGCAATGGCGGCAATAATGCAACTATTGATTTAACTGTTTCTGGAGGTACAGCAGCTTATTCATATTTATGGAGCAACGCTGGAACAACTGAAGATTTATCTTCGCTCCCGGCAGGAACATATACAGTAACTGTTACTGATGCAGTGGGTACAACTTCAACTACTTCTGTAGCTATTACTCAACCCACAATATTGTCTGCTAATTGCGCAGTATTAAGCAATATATCCTGCAATGGCGGTTCTAACGGATCAGTTTCGGTAAGCGGTTCTGGTGGCACCCCTCCTTATGTTATTTCTCCATCAACAGCAGGATTGGCAGCAGGCACTTATACATTTACAGTTACAGATGCACATGGTTGCACAGCTACATGTCAGTCAACCATTACGCAACCAACGGCACTTAACTTAAGCATTACCACCCAGAATGCCACTTGTGGTACAAAGGTTGGCCTCACTATTGCTACTGTAAGCGGAGGCACACCGAAACAAAATCCTGCAAATGCTTATTCTTATTTGTGGTCGAATGGAAAAACACTTTTAGCAATTGGTGCTTTATCTCCAGGCAACTATACAGTTACCATTACTGATTCTTTGGGTTGCACAGTTACCGGCACAGCTTCAATAACAAGTACAGCTATTCAATCAGTTTCAGTTTCAACTGTAAAGCCCAATTGTTTTGGAAGCAATGACGGAAGTGCTTGCGTAACCGGAACAACAGGTGGAACCGGACCATTTACTTACTCATGGAATACCGTTCCTGTTCAAACCACCACATGTGCAACAGGATTGTCGAAAGGCACCTGGCAGGTAATAATTACAACTGCTGACGGATGTCATAAAACCCGCAATGTTACAATTAATGATCCTGCACAGCTGATTGGTGCAGCAACAGCCGCAAGCGCAAACAGTGCTATTATGTTTGCACAGGGCGGCACAAAACCATACACTTATCTTTGGTCTAACGGGCAAACTACCAGGAAAGCAACAAGCCTGGGCAATGGAACCTATACCGTAACAGTTACTGATGCCAAAGGATGCACGGTAACGTCAACGGTAACCATTGGAGGATCAATAAGATTAACCGGTGAGACATTGAATGAAATGAGCACTATGAATGTATATCCGAACCCTACAGAAAACGGAATATCCATTTCATTTATGTCTTTTGAAGAACAGCCTTACACTTTAAGCGTTATGGATGTGGTGGGTAATATTGTATATGCAGAAAAAGGTGAAGCTTCGGAAGGTGAAAATGAAAAAGAGTTCAGTTTCGAAAATTTTGCGAGAGGTATTTATGCAATAACCATTTCAACAAATCAATTTGTTTTGACAAGCAGAGTGGTAGTGAAATAAAACTTTCGTTATCATTATTTGAAAACCCTGCTTCTATAAAGAGGCAGGGTTTTTTATGTTGTTGTTGAATAACATTATCTTTATTTTCTTCTTACAAATAGCATTTAATGCCGGTATTTTAAAAGTGAAAACCCCGCAAAATAAAGCGGGGCTTTCTGTCAAATAAAAACGATTTGTAAACCGTATAAGACAAATATAGACCGGGTTTAATGCACGGCTATTGCAAAGCATAGACTTAACACAAACATAAAGATACATTCACAATCAACTTTCATTTAGTAATATAAATTTAAAATTGCAGCTAAGCAGGGATAGAATAAACTAAAAAAACTGCCCGGTGCTGCACAAGGTCTCGCTTGGTGTGAGCCTTTGTGCAAAGAATTAGTACCAATACTAATTGACAAAACACAATCAATCTCCTATCATAGCGATTTTCGCGTGTACCTTTTCATTACCCGAACTTATGACACAACTATAAACCCCACTACTCAAATCAGGAAATTATAATAATTCAGATTGCAAATTATCCACTAAAAGGATCGCGACTACAAATCGCGACCCTTAGATTTTTATCATTAAGCTCTAAAAAACTAACACCTGAATTTATTCCACAACTAATTTTTTACTACCCGTACTTGTTGCGCCTTTTATTTGTACAACATAAATTCCTTTTGGCAATGTGCGGATGTCAATTAATTGTTCTGAAACTGTTGCAGTGTTTGCAAATGTTTTTGAATAAACCTGTGTGCCTAATGTATTGTAAAGTTCAACTGAATAATTTTCTCCGTTATTCATTACGTCAATTGTAAAGTTGCTTTGTGCTGGGTTTGGGAAAATGTCAAAATCAAAATAGTTTGCATCTTCATCACCAATAAAACTACCGTCATCGTTGGCTGAATATTTAGCAGAAGAATCCGGGCAAGCGAGGTAATCGTTTTGCAAAATGCCGCTTTTCCATGAGTTGTTTATTGCATACATAGCTGAACGTATTTTTCTATTCATTACCGTATCAGTGCCACAACCTAAAAATTCATTGGCTATTGTCCATAAGCTGTCAACTGTTATGCCTGCAAAAAGTCCCTTGGTAATTACTAAATCCTTAAACAAAACTGTTGAGTTAGGATTGAAGTTTACATCGGTTGCATCAAATTTAATATTCAAAGTAAGGGCAACTAATTTGTTAAGGTAATGACAATGCAAGCCAACAGGGTTTGTCGTAACACCGTTAGGAATAAAAGGTGTTAAACCTAAATCAGGAAGATACTTAGTAATAGCATGTGCTGATGTAAAATGAACACTACGGCTGCAAGCCCCCAAGGTTAATCCACCTGGGAATGTACTGTTGAAATGTGAATGTAAGTATG
The DNA here is from genome assembly GCA_039931675.1 of Bacteroidia bacterium. Lineage (GTDB taxonomy): Bacteria > Bacteroidota > Bacteroidia > AKYH767-A > OLB10 > JAEUTH01. Next base: position 17,335 of record JBDTRM010000274.1, read on the forward strand.
CATAGTTAGAACCGGAAGCACCGCCCGAACCCGAACCCCACTGATTGGGTTGATAAGTATTATACGTATTGCAATTTAAAGTACCGATAGTTATTGTGGTTGAAGCATCTGCTACAGAAGGTGCATCTTCAACATTTAATGCTGAATCAATTGCTACACTATAAAAACCGTAAGTTGAATCTGTCTCCCCAACAAAAATATCGGAGGTTAATGAAGTATTATTTTTCCAAAGAATAAATGCTCCTCCATTTTTATTATAGTAAACATTGTAAGCATAAACACCAGCCGGACCATTGTCAGTACCCGACCAACTTACATTTATACTATCAGAATTTGTTTGCGGTGAAAGTGCATTAACCGCGCTTTGAGGTTTTAAATCATCAATTATGTTTGTCCATGTTGGAGTAGTAACAGGAGCATTGAAATCAAAAAATACATCTGCTTTGTTATTTATAATTGTACCAGTTGCAATATTGCTTTTTGTCTTTACTGAATAGCTTACACTTCCTTGTCCTCTGCCAGTTGAATCATTTGGAGGTAAAAAACCAATCCAAGGATCTGTTATTGGTTCCATAGTTAACGGGTCTAACGAAATAAGAAACCAAGTTGCAACTCCTGTTGAATCATTGAGGAAGGCTTCAACTCTTGCTATCAATTGAATATCAGGGCGTAAATCAATATCTATCGCAAAAGATTTTCTGCCGGGAGGTATGGAAATTGTTGTATCGCCAAACCTAATTTCATTTAATTGAAAAGTACTTAAATCAAGATTGTTTACATCAAGAGTATCAATAATTTTAACAAATTGTGCAGCAGCGATTGCAGTATCAACATTTTCAAAAAGTATGTTATAATTAAGAAATCCTTTTGATTGAATTTTTATGGAATTATTAATACTTGTTGAACCAAATTTATCATTTGGGTCATGCGAAGCTGTGAAAGAATTAATTACCATTGGAATTATTACAGACTCATATTTACTACAATCCAAAAGCAAATGAATATCATCGGAAAGTTCATTCCATTTTTTCAATTTTTCAATAAAACTTAACCCACTACAACTCATAAACGCAGAATAAAAATCTTTTATCAAACTTGTTATAATGTCCTCAACACCTGAACCGCATATTCCATTATATAATATGTTTAGATTTAAGATAATCGAAGATGCAATACAATCTCCTTCTGGCCCTAATAAAAATGATAAATTTGAAAGGGCGCCAATAATACAATTATAAGTTTCTTCATCAACAAAGCAACCTCCTGACAAAGTTGAATTCGCGTAACTTATCTTATGAAATTGGGTTTCACCTGAGCTAACAAAAGGATTACCAACTATTGCATATATCCAGAATGTTTGATCAATTGGACTAATAATACTAATCCGAAGATTTTTATAACTATTTGGATCAATCGTATTTACAAAAAAGGATATCTCTGTATAGTCTTGATTTACTTGATCAACCATAACTTGTGTATCAATCCCAGTTGAAATTGTATCATAATTTGCAAACGAAGTATCACTTGGATTTGAAATGGAAAAAAGTAAGCTATTTGAAATAGCCTTTGGAAGTAATAAAGTTACTGGAATTCGATATTGTGTAAAATTTGTATTATTAGAAATTGTTATATCATAAAAATTTGTATTTCCAGTCCTAATTGAATTTGGGCCGGTAATTGATGTTGAAATCGGGTTTGATAAAAACACAACTGGAACAATGTTTATAGCGTTCTGTTTTAATACAGAAGTAGTATCATATTCGACTAAAAGATCATAACTTCCAGTATCTACATTACTTAATAAAAAAATACATTGACAATAACTTATGGAATGAACAACAATGCTATCATTTAGCGGTATTAAAATATTACCATTTCGAATTAATTTTACTTTTGTTGATTGTGTAAACCCTGTACCATATAAATTGAATGTTGCATAACCAAAGTTGCTTGCTGAGTTCGGGTAAATTGAATTCACTCCAAGCAGTGAAAACGACCTCGTCATGGTATCTCCATCAGCATCACAAGGATTAATACTTATCAATTGAATGTCAAAAACACCGGCAGAATCGAAATGATGTACCAGGCTAACTTGATTACTTGAGCCACCATCAGAAAAAACCCAATGACAAGTGTCTAAGTTTTGAGAAGTGTTATTTAAAATTACATCGTATCCCGAAACGTAAGCATCAAAACTTGCTAAAGGACCATCAACTGAACAAACACTAAAACTTCGCATTTCAGGGATACTCCAATGCCCATTAACATCCTTTGTTCTGAAACCAAAAACATGATTTCCTAAAGCCAATCCATGGACAACACTTGCATCAAATTCAAGTGTGTCGCCAACTATAATTGGCAACATTATTCCTGTTCCGTTTCCTGAATCGGTATCAAAAAAATATTCGGCAGCAACAATATTTCCACTGCCTGCACTTGCAGTCGTTTTTAAATGAAAGTTGAATGGTTTATTAATGCCAACAATCGGATTAGCTATAGTCAACTTTTTAATTGCCGGAATATTTATCTGTCCTGTTAAATTCAACATTGGGTATGCTGTTCCACCAAATGGACCAATGTCGGTTGAATCACTACCACCATTATGTCCAACAGAAGTAGTTTGCAACTGAAAATCGTAAGGCGGGTAATCAAAAATAAAATTACCGGTAGGGTTTATAAAATTCGGATTGGTTGCATAATAGTTTATTCCGCTTGAACTGTAATTCGTTCCAAAAAGAAATGTATCAAGATAAGTTTGATAAGTGAGATTGTAATTGAAATTACAGTTTGTTGGAGGAAACGGTGAACCGGGGTTAACAGGAGTACAATGCATAAAAATATTATTTGAAATAGAAAAGTTAAGCGCATTATCCATTACATAACCTCCACCTGAAGATAAAAACAAATTATTGTTTATCTCATTGCCCGCATGAGGTGCATACCCAGGTTCCTGGTCAATCATAAAATAATCCTTTTGCTGGCAGTTGTTAAATATATTATTGGTGATATGATTATAACTCCATCTCAAAGATAAATAGCAATTTCCACCCGTAACATTAAAAATGTTGTTATGAACCCAGCACCCTCCGCCAATAATAACTTGCATAGAAGTGAAGTAGTTATATGCAATTTCAAGATTGTCTGCTCCTCCATTGCTAATAGCAAATTGCGATAATATAAAACCTAATATTCTGCAATTGCCAGCACCATTTTGGAAACCAAATTGACCTAATTGTGCCGAATATGGATTGTCTTTATCAGGTCTGTAACCCGGTCCGATAAAAGTAAGAGGAATGGTTGGGTAGATAAATTGGTCATAAGGTGTTGGACTTCCGACAACATAAATAGTGTCACCCGAAGTAGCTACAGACATAGCAGCATTGATATTGTTGAGCTGCCCTGCCGGAGCATTGCTGTTGTTGTTTACAATCCACACCTTTGCTTCCGAAATTAAATTGGAGCAAGAAATAAATAATGAGATGAGAAGAAGTTTTTTCATAATTTTTGAGTTTTTAATTGTTTGACTTGATATAATGATTTCTGATATTTTTAATTTTTATGTGGTCAATTATTTTCAATGGTGATTTTGTGGTGTTCAGGTCAAATATCACTTTTTCAAAAGTGCATTTTATTTTTTAAATTACCTGTTAGTGTAATCCCTACCATTAGTTTTGTTTTAAAAAATTCTTTAACAAGTAATGCCTGGCTATAAACTCATCGTGTTAATCTCTTTTCAATCATTCCATCATCATTTGCATATACGGGCAACAATCCCCACCTGAAAGCATGTATAAGCATTTCGCTTCGGTTTAATGTGCGGCTTGCAATATCAAATGTCCGACACACTTTGTTGGTGATGTTATTAAAATGTTTTTCTACAGCTTTAACTGTAATTTTGAAATCCCTTGCGATTATTTTATTTGGTAATCCTGTATAGTCTGCATATTGCATCAATGCAATTTCGCGTTTTGTAAATTTTATTTTCAGTGCATGCATGTTAGTTGCATAAAATAGTTCGTTGGCATTTTTTACAACTTCACAATTCCATTGCATGGTTACATTGCGGTAATACACATGTTCTTTTGGCATCCATACTTCAGCTAACTCATTTGGTTTTCCATGTAGCATTACCGTAATAAAAGATTGCCTTCGTATTTTTATAAATTGGCTGTCATTTATTTTTATTCTGAATTCCATTTCGATGTTGTCGCTCATGGTTTTAAAACCTGTTTGAGTTTGCAGCATGTTTGCAATTATTTGCTCGTAGCGTTTAACATGTAATGAATCTTCGGGATGTATTGTATTGTAAAATTTTTCTTCGCTAATGTTTTGTTGCAATTGAAAATGCCACAGGTTATCATTTAACATTTGTGTTGAAATACTTTTCCTTGCATCTGCTGCCACATCATAGACAGTAAAAAAACTGTGCGGTCCGTAGCAACCTCCAACGATTTTTTCTATGTTACTGTTTGACATCGTTTGAGACTTTAATTTAGTAAGTACTTGTGTTTTTAACTGCAACAATTGCCCACACGACACCTGCAATCCATGAAATAATTAATCCTGCTTCGCTTACAAACAACAGCATCAACACGCTGATGATAACCATCACGATTGCTCCGCGTACTGTTGCATAAAACATTCCTAACGGACCTAATAATAAGCTGAGGATAAAAGCAACAGCAACACTTTTTTGTTGCCTGATGATAATTACCTGCTGTCTGTTTGTTTGCGGATTTATGTTTTGTGATGTTTGCATTTCCTGAAATAAAAATTCCTTAGTGGGTGTTTATTTCGCTGCAAACTTATAGGTGCAACAGATAGAGTTTTTGCCCGATGTAGAGGTGGCGGAAAATTTGGGTATTTGGCGACTATCAATGAGGAAAAGGCAGCGGCAGATTCTGAAACGAGTTCAGAATGACGGGTAGTTGTTGGCAACAAGGGATTGATTTATATCATTCTCAAATCAGAAAGGCGTTTTATGAAATCATCTTTCTTTCTTCTAGATACATCAACTTCCTTACCATTAGCAAGCATTACAACACCACCTTCGCCACCGCGCGTATAATTTTTTATGTGGTTGAGGTTGATAAGGTATTTATCGTGAACACGAAAAAAGTTATGGTCGCGCAATAGGTCCTCTATCCATTTTAAATTTTTGCTTGCCTGAATTTTTTTGCCGGATGTCAAAAATAAATTGGTGTAATTATCATCGGCATCACAATTGATAATTTCTGCAACAGTTATAAAATCAAAACCGCGAAGCACCGGTATTCCAACCTTATGTACGGCTTTATCAGTTTGTTTGAGGTTATGAAGTAAGGCACTGATATTTTTTGATGAATCGTTTTCAACCTTGCTTTTATAACGTTCTATCGCTTCCTGCAAATCGCTTTGACTAAAAGGTTTCAATAAAAAATCAAGTGCGCTAAACTTGATTGCCTTAACGGCATGCTCGTTATAGCTTGTTGTAAATATAACTTCGTAACCCGCATTGCGCGTTTGTTCTAATACTTCAAAACCTGTTTGATTTGATTCCAACTGCACATCTAAAAAAATCAATTGCGGATGATACATGTTTATCTTTTCAACTGCTGATTTTACATCAATGCAAATTGCCAACACATCAATCTCAGGAAAATGTGCTGCTAACTTTCCGCTAAGAAAATCGCTGTGTTGTTTTTCGTTTTCTACTATGATGGTTTTAATCATTGGGTTTTAGTTTTTTATCAAAAGGGAACATAATCAGGAATGTTATTGTTCACTCAGTATTTGCCTGATAGTTTCTAAAAATATGCGGGTTTCTTCCAGTATTTCTTTTGTTTCTTCCTCGCTGATATTAAAATTAAAATCATAGTCGGCTAACTGTCTTTTCTCAAAAATTTTTTTGAAGATAGTAATCAAATTTTGGGCAAGCTCGCCATTCTTTATAAATTCATCACTAAAAACCCTGATTAATCCGCTATGAGTTTTTACATGCTTGTTTTTTCTTTCATCCACCAAAGTTGAAACGATATAGTACATGGCATAATAACACCTGTTAACTGAACCGGCATAGTGCTGATGTGAAAATAAAATTTCAGCCGATTCATACGAATCATCAGCCTTTGCAAATGCGTAAGCTAAAACAGGTTTCATTTTTTGTCAGTTATCAGTATTCCTTCCTTCCTGATAAATCTTGCAAGTAAGCTGTATTCATTATCAAAAAATTTTTCACCGGCAGCTTTCACAGAAATTTCCACTCCATGTTTATCAGATAATTTCCACAATTCCTTTGCATAGAAATCAATTTCTTTAAATGGAGAAACATTTTTGTCTTTGAGCAGTATTAAAAAATCAATATCCGATTCATCGGTTTGCGTACCGCGCGCATACGAACCGTAAAGAAAAATTTTTGACAACCGCTTGCCATAAAGCTTTTCAAATGTTCCTATAACCTCTTTAACAACCGGGGATTCTTTTATGCTCATACTTCAATACTGAATTACAAACCTATGATTTTTTTTAAACATGCCTTCATAATTAAAAAATCTGCTATACGGTAAGGGAATCAGCTTAGGGAAGAATAAAATTTCCGGCTATGCTTTTTTAATTTCCATCTAAAGGCAACGACAACTCCACCCTTGTTCCGGCAGGTTTGTTTTCGTTAGTGAACAAATCAATTATTTTAAACTGTGCTTTTATTTTTTTCAATTCATTCAAAATCTTTAATCGTTCTTCGGTAAGTTTCATTCCAAGCGATTCTTTTTTCAACATCATTGGTTGTTCAGCTTTCAAACTTAAATCCCGTCCTACACCATTATCTTCAACAATTGCAATAAGTGCATTATCTTTTTTATTGATGTAAATAGAAATATGTCCGGGTTCCGTTTTATATTGTAATCCATGCCAGATAGCATTTTCAACAAAGGGTTGTAAAATCAACGGTGGTATGGTATCGCTTTGAACATTAACTGATTTGTCAATATGAAATTGATAAGTAAAAGGATGCGGTAACCGGATGCTTTCCAATTGCATATACAATTCCAATGCTTGCAAATCTTCGCTTAAAGAAATTTCGCGGTGTTGCGAATTTTCCAAAACCAATCGCATGAGCTTCGAAAATTTTACGAGATAATCTTCTGCCCTGTCCGGATTATTTTTTGTAAGAAAGTTTTGAATGGAGTGAAGCGTATTAAAAATAAAATGAGGGTTCATTTGTGCGCGCAATGCTTTCATTTCAGTTTCAGAAACAGTGAGGTTAAACGATGTTTCTTTTTCTCTTTCAACTGCATCGCGTTTGCGTTTGTAAAACATAAAAACCAGAACAGAAGCTAAAACTAAAATTCCTATTGCACCTGTTACTGCATTACGAATTACTTTTTGCCTTTGCAATTCTGCATTTGTAACAGCAACTTTTTTTTCTGATTCAATAACCAACCTTTTTTTATCGGCTTCGGCAATTGCAATTTTATTATCAGCCTCAACTATTGCCATTTTTTTTCCGGCTTCGGCTATTGCAATATTTTTATCGGCATCAGCGAGCGCTAACTTTTTATCAACTTCAGCGCGAATACTTTTATTATCAGCTTCAACAATCAATCTGCGTCTGTTAGCTTCGGCAAACACAAATTGTTTTTCGTTTTCGGCTTTTGTTTCAGCTTCCCTTTTTTCAAATTCATATTTCATTTCCTTTTGAGTAATCTCTTTATGTTTTTGTTGATTAAACAAAGTGTCTTTAATAGTTTGTGCTTTGATATAATGTTCCAAAGCTTTGTCATAGTTACCTGTTGCTTGGTAAAGTTCGCGTAAAAAACCTTCCTGATCTTTGAGCAAATTAAGTGCACCAATACTATCGGTTATTGCAACTGCTTTAAGTAAATAGGTTTCGGCATCAGCATAATTTTTTGTCTTGACGTATAAATAGCCAATGTTACCAATCCGTGTTGCAATATCATTTTGATCACCAAGTTCCTCATCTAATTTCAAAGCTCTGTTATAATAGTCAAGTGTCTTAGGATAATCTTTTTGCTCAAAATAAATGCTGCCGATATTTCCAAGACAGTTTGCAATTACAAGTTTGTAATCATTCTCTTCTCCAATTTTTAATGACTTGTTATAATATTCCATTGCTTTGCCATAATTGAAATTAGTTTGTGCAGTATCGCCTTGTTTTGCAGTTAAGTCACCCATATCATGATAGGTTATTCCGATGTTTAAAAGACATGAAGCGATAGCATTTTTTTTCTTTAAAGATTCATTGATTGTTAATTCTTTGAAGCTGTAATCTAACGCATGAGCAAAATCACCAGTTTCGCGATAAATACTTGCTAAATTATTATAGATAACTGGGTCTCCTTTACCACCGGATAATTCTTCATTTAGTTTAAGCGATCTGAATAAAATATCAGTTGCATTTGAGTAGTCGGCTTTCTGATAATAAACTGAACCAAGATTAGAAAGCACTGCAACCATTCCACCTTTATAATTAATTTCTTCAAATATTTTCAATGCCATTTTGTTATATATAACAGCATTGTTATAATCACTGCTGCCAGCATAAACAATTGCTATGCTTACATAACATTTGCCAATACCTTCCTTATTATTAAGCTCTTCCATCATTTTTAATGACTGGTTGTAATATTTCAAAGCATTTGAATTATCCCCTTGTTTATTATAAATTAAACCAATACTTCGTAAATTTTTTGCTTTGTTTTCTTTATTCCCAATCTTTTCATTAATGGCTAATGATTTAAAAAAATTATTAAGGGCTTCAGGGTAATCACCTTTACCGTATAGGAAAGTTCCTCGCTGATGATATGCTAAGGCAATACCAGTTTGCCAATTTATTGCTTCCGAAAGTTGCATAGCTTCCTTCGTCATCAGTTGTGATGTATCAGGTTTTAAACCCTTGTATAAATCACCAAGTTTAATAAGATTGTTAACCTTGTTACTGTCTTTAAGACAAGGTTGATTGCAGGGCGATTTATAATTTTGAATTAATGGCAGCAACGAATCAATCAATTCCTTGCCTTGTTTTTGAGCTATGCCCTTTGTACAAAACATACAAAGTAAAGCAAGCCAGCAGATTGATAGAGAGGGTTTGAAAACATTAAGTTTAATTAGCGATAGTTTCTTATTTGAATTTATTAATTGGCATTTCATAGGTTTAAGATTTTTAATAAAAATCAGGAGTAATTAAATTTCAATTCATTTAAGAAGGCAAAGTTTTATGAAATAAATGTAGTCAATAATAGGTATTTCAATCTGAAAAAAACAAATTTGTTTTTGCCTCTTAATCTCCATAGGCGCAAAATCATTTCATCAAAAAACTGCCCCGTTTAAGAGGCAGCTTTTAAAAAAATTATGAATTAAACAATTTATTGAATCACCAATTTATCAATCCATTCTTTATCATTAGTGCGATACTTCATGGTATAAATTCCTTTTGTGAAATGAGAGAGATCAAGCTCGAATGAATTATTGTTTTGGATGGGTTTCAACATCTCTTCATATACCCGTTGCCCGTTCATATTAAAGATAGTAACGGTTACAGAAGTTGTAATCAATTCATTAAACGTAACCGTAGTTAAACCTGTGGCAGGATTCGGGTATAAGAACGAATACGGTGTGCCATCAGGTGCATTATTGACTGCAAACCTTGCGGGCTGGGTAACAGTAATACTTCCTGTCCTGGTGCAGCCATTGGCATCAGTAACAGTAACCGTATAGGTTCCGGCTATAAGGCCTGTTGCTGTTTGAGTTGTTTTAACAGGAATGGTATTCCACGAATAAGAATATGGAGCGATACCACCACTTACATTAGCTGTTGCTGTACCATTACTTCCACCATGAACAGTCACATTTGTTTTTGAAATAGAAATGGAAATGGAAACAGGTTCTGTAATATTAACAGTTACAGCCTTAACGCAACCTTTGCTATCAGTTATAAGCGCTGTATAAGTTCCTTTTTTCAATCCAGTAACTGTTGCTGTTGTTTTTGCCGGTGTTGTATTCCATGAATAAGTGTAAGGCGGAGTTCCTCCACTTGCTGTTACGGTTGCTGAGCCTGTCGAAGCACCGTAACAGGAAACATTGGTGGTTGCAGATGTTGCTGCAATTGCTGTAGGTTGACCTACTGAATTTGAATATTGTTTTGTACAGCCCTTGCTGTCAGTAACAGTTACCGTGTAGGTTCCTGCGGCAAGTACATTAATGCGGTCTTGGGTAGTTGCTCCTGTATTCCATAAGTAAGTATAAGGCGGTGTTCCTCCTGATGGAGTAATATCAATTGAACCTGTTGATCCTCCGAAACAATTTGCGTTTGTTACAATACCTGTTACAACAACATCAGCCGGTGATGAAAGTGCTATTGATACTGTTTTGGTGCAACCATTAGCATCAGTAACGGTAACCGTATAGGCGCCTGCCGCAAGTCCCGTAGCTGTTGCACCGGTTTTAACAGGAATTGTATTCCAACTGTAACTGTATGGTGAAATGCCACCGCTTGCAATGGCGGTAGCAGTTCCATTGCTTCCTCCAAAGCAGGAAGGATTTATTTTTGTTGCAGTAAGTTGCATGGCAGTTGACTGTGTAAGTGTAATAAAACCTGTAGCGGTACATCCGCCATTAGTAACTGTAACCGTATAGGTTCCTGCTGAAAGCCCGAAACGATTCTGTGTTGTTGTACCATTATTCCATAAATAACTGTATGGGCCTGTGCTTCCACTTACTGTTAAGTTAATACTTCCGTTACTTCCTCCGTTACAACTAATATTTTTACCACCTGCAAAAACGGGACTGGTTAGATTTAAACTTAATCCAAGACTTGTAGGCACCAATACTGTAGCAGTTATAGCACAGCCACTTGCATCGGTAATTGTTACATAACTATTTACACCGTAAGCAAGCCCTGTTGCGGTTGCTGTAGTTTGCACCGGTGTTGTTTGCCAGGAATAACTATATGAAGAACCTCCTGTGGGAATAACAGTTACTATTCCATTATTAAAATAGCAGCTTGCATTTTGAACAACCTGCGTGGTGTAACTTAATGTACAGTTAATTGTAAGCGTTACAGATTTGGTAGTGGTTGCGCCATTCGCATCAGTAACGGTTACAGTATAGGTTCCTGCTGTTAACCCGGTAAGATTTTGATTAGTGCTTGCATTACTCCATATATAAATGTAAGGAGTAATTCCACCGCTGGCAGTAATATTTATTGCACCACTTGATAACGCTGCAGAAGTCGGATTTGTTTTTGAATTAACCGTCAATGCTAATAGTGGTGGTGGTGTTAGAGTATATGAAACAGATGTCTCCGCGCAAAGCGAGTCGGTAACTGTAACTGTGTAAACTCCTGCACCTAAGCCCGTAATACATTGGCCGGTTGCACCATTACTCCACATATAATTAAAACCATAAACACTGGGAATACCTGAAATTGCAGAAACACAAATGCTGCCATCGGTACATGCAAAACATGATGGTTGAATAATAACAGGGGCAAGTATCACCGTATCAAATACACTCACGTAATTATTTATACAATTGCCATACATCAAAAATTTTACACGTAAAGAATCATTGGTATAATTGGATAGGGTATCTAAATTATAATGAAAGTATAAACTATCATCGAGATGAAAAATAATGGGAACGGTTCCTGAAATTGGCAGTTTAGTATCAAAGAAACCTGAATCGTCAGATAAGATGATAGTGTCATTTACTATTTTCAAATGTGCATGTCCTTGCAGTGATGTATATGGGGATGGAAAGTCAATATCAAATTCGGCATTGGGCGATTCAATATGCACGGTATCATTATCCCAATAATTTATTAAATCAACAGTGTCAGTACCTGAATCATAGGTCAATTTTATACTCAATAAAGTTCCTGAATCAAGCAGGGAGTCAACGGAATCTCTTACAGAAAAAACAATAGGATCATTGGTGCCACCCTTCTGCCTTATGCCGGCTACTTTACCTATCGAGTGATTAATTATTTTCGGATCCCATAAAATTTGGCCTTTCATCATACTCTTTCCTTCATATAATGAAACGCCTCCCAGGCAAAAGCTATAAGCTTCTGCATTTCTTGCCGGAGCAAGAATACCTTGCGAAACACCGAGCGTGTTTATTAAACCCTTAATAGAATCGGTTGCAGTAAAAGATTTAACATTTATATAAGTTTGAGTGGCACTTTTTGAGTAACAACTGTCAGCAATTGCACTGTCTAAATAATTATTTACCATAGTTGGAACAATAGTGTCCGACCTGGTTATTACCGGACTAATGCCTTGCCTGCTATTGTATATTAAATCGTTTTTAATAGAATCAAATCCAAAAATATCAAATGAATTACCCGGCTCCTGATCTGGTGTAACGAAAGCCTTTTTACAGACTGAAGAAGGCAGACAGCCAATGTTATCTCTTGTCCAGACATGGTTAAAATAAATAGCTGCCACTTTCGGTAATGTTGGTGAATCAGATTTAAGTGAAAAATCATGAGTGCCGTTAAAAGTTAGAGCTTTCTGCTTTTGAGCAGCATCAGGGTTTCTGAGCAGAGTAAGCGGATCTGTAACCTGCGCTTGCGATATTGTGTGCGTAAATGCGAACACACATACAAGCATGATGTAAAATTTTTTCATAATGTTTTTAGTTTAAAGATTCCTGGAGTTTTGTAATGGGATTTATTTTCGAAATAATAATTAATAAGCTGTATAATCAGGTTGAAACTTTACGGGGTAAATAATTGAGAGTAATGTATAATTTTTTTCAATAGCGCAATAAGAAAAATTCAATCGCATTAGAGAATCAAGTCTCGAATTGAGGGTTTACTTTAAAAGGAAAAGTCGCCTCTTGCGAAACGACTTTTCCGAAAATGAAAGGGAAGATAATTTATTGAATGATTATCTTATTAGTCCAGCTTTTATTTATTGATGTGAAATGAATCATGTACAAACCTTTCGGCTTATCACTCATATCAAGCCGGTGCACTAAAGAACCAACAACAAGAATCTTTCCATGCAACATTTCTTTGCCTGCTAAATCCAAAACCTGGTAGTCAACATTTATATTTTCCCACGCATCAGTAAACTGCACATTAAAGATTCCATTATTCGGATTAGGCGCAAGTACAGGATTAGGCAATTCATTGCCTTTGTCAAAACCATTTTGAGCTGTGCGCGCATAAAACTGAAATGCAGAAACCGTGCTGCCACATGCATCATTAATGGTAACGGTGTACCAGTCATTTGGAACATAATTTGGAATATTAAATGTAAATGGATTTGTGGTTCCCGGAGGCGGCTGCACAAAAGGTGATTGATTATTTATACTATAATGACAGGTATAAGGTAAACAACCTCCGCTCACTTTTATCTCAATATTGCCTGCAGGCTGCTGAACATTCATCAATTGCGCTGATAATGTTGAAAGTGTAAATGCCTTGCTGCAAGAGTAAGTTACGCCATTACAGTCAGTAACAGTTACAGTATACGCCCCCGTTGTAAGGCAGTTGATGCATTGAGTTGTAGCACTATTGCTCCATAAATATGAGTAAGGAGAACAGCCACCGCACATATCGGCACACAAGCCACAACTGTTGGCATCGTTAATTTTCACACCTGCTATATTATATACTATTGAATTAGAGCAACCATTAATATCAGTTACTTTTACAATATAACACCCACACTGGTCAAAACAACTTGCTGTACTTGCAATAACCCCTGAGCCACATTCCTTCCATTCATAAGAATAAGGTGGTGTGCCTGTCAATACAGTTATGCAATTAGATCTGCATCCGCCTTTGGCAATAACAAAGCTAACCGCAGGAGATGTAGTTATGGTATAACAACATTCCCAAAGATCACCCGCTGAATTATAAATTTTTACACAATGTACTCCAGGAGAAACATTTCCCGAGTAGATAATTTTAGTAGTAGTATAAAAGGAGTAAATGGCATTATCCCAATTATAGCTGAATGCATTACCCCAATTACTAATAGTCAAAGTAATATTTCCATAACCCAATCCGCAGTTTGCATTTTGAATTGCAGCAATCACTGTTGGTTTGGTGAATGTACGCGAAACAGTTTGCCCTTCACAATCAGTAACTGTTGCTGTATAGGTACCTGGAAGTAAGTTTGTTTGACATTGTTGTGTAGAGCCATTTGACCATGAGTAAGTAACATTGCAACATGCATTAGATTCAATACAAACATTATCTCCGCAATTTGTAAAATGAAACTTAATGGTTGGCTTTTTGAAATGGACAACAACTGTAATTTGATAAAGTACACCACACCTTACTATAAAAAAGATGTAAGTACCCGGAGCCAATCCGGTTATGTTTGCAACATTTACATTTAGCGGCAAACTCTGCGAACCGAAACTCATTGCAGGTGGAAGACACGGACAGTTTGGAAATGGATAATAGGTGTAACTATAAGTAATAGACGCGCAGGTGCTGCTAACCTTAAAGGAGACAGATCCGTTGTAAATGTTAGTCAATGTGCCACAATCAGATGCGATTGACTTTATTGCCGAGATGGTAAACGGAACATAAGCGCCCATTTTAATTTTAGCAGAAGTAATTGAATTGCCGCAGCAGTCTTTAACCGTAAAACGATACCATTTGTTAGCAATGCAGCCAAACAACTGATTACCTGTAGCGCCAACTATTGGTAGCCACGGAAAGTTTCCTGTGTTTGATTTTTCCCATATATATATATAGCCAGTGCAAGGCAAACTTCCGCCAGAAATGTTTGAAGCTGTAATAATTCCATCGTTAATATTGCAGCAAGGATTTATTTTGGTTAAAACCGGATTAGTTAACGGGCTGAAAGTTTTTATAACAGTATCTCCACAGCAACTAATTACTTTTAATGTAACCGAAGTAAATGCAGGAACAAACGCCCATGAGGTTCCTGTATGTGTTTGCAAACCCGGATAAGTTGTCCAATGGTAAGTAAAAGTACAACCAGCAATTGTTGAAGGCGTGACAGTTAATTTTGCAAGCGCGGTATTAAACTTTATACATCCATCCCATAAGCAACTGCATTTTACTTCATAGCAGCATTGGTATTGATTACCACATGCATCGGTTGCTGTTACACAATAAGTTCCGGATACGACCCCTGTTAGATTTTTAGTGGTTGCAATTGTTGCACCTGAACCATTTTTCCATACATAAGTAAGCGGAAGACAATTTGCGTCTATGCAGGAAATATTGAAAACAACTCCACCGTTGCCGGGATAGCATGTTGAATTAGTAACTACACCGGTTAATAAAGCTTTCTTATGCGTAACTGTTACTGCACTGCCATTTGCATCCAAAACTGTCACTGTTACATTTGTACAGGGCGGTATGCCGGTTGCACATTGCGTTGTTTGAATAGGTGTAGTATTCCATTGATAAGTGTAAGGTGGCACTCCGCCCGTAACGTTTACACATAATGCGCTGTCGCAATCGTCATGAAAGCTAATGCATGGTGAAGATTGGAAGCAAGTGTCTATATAAGTACTGTCAACCCATCCTGTAAATCTGCGGTCTGAGCTTGCAAAATCTTCATTACTATGTTGAACTACCTGTAATCCGTCTAACCCTGATGGAATAGTAAAACATTTTGGTGATCCGGGAATATGAATGGTACGTGCGGCATCAGTATAAACACTAAACACACCTGCTGTTTGACTCAACCGTTCGAGGCTTGTATAATATACAGTGTTCCATGATGGCATGTGAATGGAAGCCAATGTTGACCTCGAATTATTAATCTGGCAGTTAACTTCAATAAATGTTTCATTTTGATAATTTGGATTAAATGCAGCAGGATAAGTTGCAATTAATTGAACATTGATACATTTAATGCTTGCCAATGGCCAGGGTGTTGCGCATATATGCGGCCATACTCCGTAAGGAGAATTGTTATTATTCGACAGCATAAATAAGTTCGCAGATACTCCCTCAATCATGCCTTCGTTGTTATTTGGATCCGCTAAAAACTTAAAGTCTGTTCTCCACTTGTTTCCTAATGTTTGGCCTATATTTCGCCAGATGCGATCATCAGCACAACCTTGTATCGAATTAAATTCAACTCTTGAATTGGCAACAGTTACACGTGTACCTTCAAGGGTCCAATTAGCCGGTGAATTATAGTCATCAAAAAATAAAGTACATGGAGCATCCTTACCAACATAGAAACAGCAAGTGTAAGTATTACCACAACTGTCAGTTACGGTTACACAATAAGTACCCTCAGAAAGTCCTGTTATATCTTCTGTATTACCTCCCTGGCTCCAGGCATAACTAAGCGGATAACAATTGGTATCTAAGCAATCAACGTGCAAGTCAATTGAACCATCGTTGCCACTGGCAGATTCTTTTATTATAGTTGCAGTAAGATGACCTTTCTTGTGAGTTTGCGTTACCGAAGCTCCGTTTGCATCCCAAACCGTAACAGTTACATCTGTACATGGCGTTATGCCGGTAGCACAAGGAGTAGTTTGAACAGGTGTCGTATTCCATTGATAAGAGTAAGGTGGCACTCCGCCCGTAACGTTTACACATAATGCGCTGTCGCAATCATCTTGAAAATGGATTGTAAGAGAATTGCTGCAATTGCACATAGCAGTAATTTCAGCGGTGGTTAGTGCACGATTGAATAAACCATAATTATCCATTTCACCATGATAATTCTGATCACCATTTAAGCATGAATTAGTTCCGATAGTAATGGGCGATTGATTAGAAACATTATTTAATGACACTCCCGTAATTGTGTTTACTAAAACTGCGTCAACATAAATCTTCATAGTACAGGTAGTGCCATTTGCATCTGGTTTTCTTGAATAAACTAAGCAGTGCCAGGTGGCGTTATTTAACATTCCCTGTGGTGAGTAAATTCCATTGTTGGCCTGTGTTCTTCCGTGAGCTCCACCTTGATAAGGAGTCGGGTAATTCGCACCGATGTCCAAAAACATGTTGATACCATTGTATGGTCCCGGACATCCGGGATCTAATTTATCGGTAATGTTTGCATAAGAATATGGCTGACCTCCAAGATAAGGCTGAGGTGAGGTATATTTTATCTGCATAGCAACTGTAAATTCCCCAAGACCAAACTGGTATGCAGAACTGTTAGGAATGGTAAGAAAATCATTAACTCCATCAAACGATAGTGCATATCCGCATGGTCCGGGTACATAACTTAGTCCATTATGAGCTATTGCCGTATTACTGTTTGAACTTATATCATTGAGGTTATTATCAAATGTCCAGAAACCAACGCAGCCCTGGGGAAGATCGCATGGCTGTGTTGCACTTGCCGATGCAGTTGCCGTACAACCATTAGCATCCGTAACAGTAACTGTATAGGTTCCTGAAACTCCGGGACAAATATGATCTATGGTTTCACTGTTACTCCATATATAATCATAGGAAGGTACTCCCAAAAAAACCTGCGAACTAATGCAGCAACCTGAATCGGTTAATAATACAATCGGGCTCGGTAAAAATATAATGTGTACTAAAGATGATATTTGCGAACATGCGCCAAGATAGGCTGGAAGTGTTACCGTAACAGTATAATCACCTGGTCCGTTTACAAAATAAGTGTTATCATTAGAAGGACCACCACCCCAATCGAAAATAGTTCCGGAAGGATAACCTCCTGAATAAGCGGCTAAATCATTCACATGCAAATAAAACCCGGGCGAATTATCGCATACCGTTACATTTCCTTCAATTATTATAGGTTCAGGTTTTGGAACTACTGTTACTGTTATAGTTGCTGTTATCTGGCATCCTGTAAGTATATCTGTTCCTGTTACCGAGTAAGTTGTTGTTACAAGAGGACAAGCAATTACAACTGAACCCTGGTTGGTGTTTAATCCTGCTGATGCCGGAGCCCAGTTGTAAATATAGTTTGGATCATTACTGCTTGATGCGATCATTGTAACGCAATCACCTGAACATAATGCACTGCCCGCAGCGGTAACATTTATTGGTGACGACACGTTGCCACCCACGTTAGTGTTTGCAGATGTTGTACATCCGTTGTTATCAGTAACTGTTATGTTATATGTTCCGGGAGCAAGATTTGAAATACTCTGTGTTGTTTCACTCGTACTCCACAAATAATTAAAAGGCGGACTTCCGCCACTTACATTTAATGATAAAGAACCATCGTTTACACCGCAAGATGCATTGGTTGAAGAAGTTGTGACTGATATTGCCGAAGGCTCACTTACAATGGATGTGAATGCATTGTAATCTCCCCCCCAATCGGTCACAGTTACAGTATAGGTGCCCGCTGTAAGATTTGTCTGATCTTCGGTTGTTGCTCCATTGCTCCAGGTATAAGTATAAGGTTGCGTTCCGCCTGAAGCAGTAATATCAATTGTTCCGTTACTGCCGCCATTGCATGTAACAGAAGTTGCAGTTGCACTCAATACAATGGGTGATGCTTGTGTCGCAACTGTTGCATTAATCATTGTTGTGCAACCGTTGGCATCAGTTACTATTATAGAATAATCGCCTGCTTCTAATCCATTCGGGTATGGTGGTATAGTAGGAGTTACGCAGGGAGGTGCACAAATAAAACCCGAAGGACATCCGTTTCCGCAATTTGCTGATAATGCAGTTGTAAGATAAGTGTAAGGCGGAGAGCCACCTGATACATTCAAATAAATATTGCCATCATGTGCTCCTGCTGTTGTAACATTTTTAATTGAATCTACTACAGTAGAAATTGCAGTTGGCTGCGGAACACTAACAGTTATTGCATTGGAATCCCCTGGCGAATCGATCACAGTTACTGTAAATGGGGGACCTGCCATCAAACCTGTTACACTTTGAGTAGTTGCTCCGGTGCTCCATATATATGAGTAAGGAGGTATTCCACCGGTTGCGTTTACAGTAGCAGTTCCGTTATTGCCACCATTGCAGCTAACAGGAGTTGTAGAAGCACTTAATATTATAGATGATTGTGCAGATACAGATGCAATTACAAACAACGAGAAAATAATAACCAGGATACCGATTAAAAACATCTTTCCACATGTAAAGGCATTTGTTACATTATTCATAAACCAATCAGAGAATGTACTCTCATCATATCCATTTCTCTTTAACCAGCTTAATGATGCTTCATGATCGAAGCCAGCCCTCCTTTCTTTTTCGTTATAAGAATTAACTGTTGAATTGTTTTGATTGTAGCCATTAACTTTAAGCCACATGAGGGAAGCTTCACTTGAAGCGCATCCTGTTTGAATTGTGTTGAGATTTTTCATTTTGTTGTTTACTTTTTTGTTTAACTATTTGTTGCTTTTTGTAATTAATGAACCAAATGTATAGGGGCAACACAGCGTAGTAAACCTGTAATTCATAAGTGGCGGCTTTGAAACTGAATGTGGAGGGAAGGGGTGGTGGTAGTGGTAGCAGTAGTAGTGGTTACAAGAGGTAAAAGACAAGAGGTTAGGGGCAATTGCCATCCTGAAAGGAACTTATGGTGAAGGAAAAAGCATATTTGTATTTTTACAATTGATCATTGAAAACTTATTTTAAGAGTCAGAGTATATGTACCTTCGGAAAGTTCCTTCAACTTTCCGAAAGTTTAATGAACTACAAACCAAAAATAAAAAAAACAAAGCCACTTCGTTTTTGAAGCAGCTTTGCCGGGAAAAAAAACCAAATAATTAACCAATCTTAAGTTGTTTAGAATCGGGGAATTAATTTTTTGGTAACGTGTAGGCTATGTCCCACTGTTTTACGTAATCTTCAAGTGGTCCTAAACCGACAGATGCCCTTCGTTCGTTTACGTTTGTTTCGTCTTCAATCGGTGCAATTATATATTTACCCGTCTTTTCATCCATATTAATCTGGCTGCCGTAAATTTGCTTTTTCCCTTGTGATAAAGCAACCCTGTCTTCAAGTAATGCCAGTTGGCTTGATTGAGCCTTCCCATTTTTTACTGCCTCTCTCATTACAGGCAAATATTTTTCCTGAGTTTTTGCATCAGCATGTTGAATGACTAAAAACAAGGTCATATTGCCTTTGTCCCATATAACATCAGGTCCGAGCCAGCCATGCTTATCTAAAATTTTTGTTACCTTAATTACATTTGCTGCATCCTTTTCATCAATGATTTTCCAAATTTCCTTCGCCTCTCTTGAGTCATTTCCATATTTATTACTGGTATCAAATAACTGCTGCCTGTATTTTTGATCGTCATCAAAAACTTTATCTAATTGCCTTACAAGCCGATGGTTGAGATTTGCTTCTTCCCTGTGTTTGTTTTCTTTTATCATTGCAAGGAGCGGCAACCAACGCATATCGCTATACAACGAAGTCATATCAGTATCTTTTTTAATGTGATTATAGTCAGAAAACTTTGCCTTTTCGGCAATGATATATAAATTAAAAAACGCACTGTCAATATAACCTGCAAGTGCCCATGAACATGCTGCATTATACCTGTGTATAGCAAACCCTTTCCAACCATCAGCCTTAAACGCTTCAGAATATAAAAATGCTGAAGCCTTAAAATCCCCTGTATCATACATCGAATCTGCCTTTGCAGTAAGTTGCATATATTCCTGCGATGGCATTTGTGCAAATGTTACAGTTGTAGTAAACACTAAGCATAAAATTACGATTAGCGATAATAACATTAACGATGACGAAAACAGGTTTACCGGTTTGAATGAATTAACCTTCAGCCACATTAATGAATCCCTAACTTCATCATTTTGATTACGGCAACTTTTTTGTTGATAGCCTTCAACTTTTAGCCACATCAATGAAGTTGCATTGCTGTTTATTCCTGTTTGATTTTCTTTTGAATTTTTCATTTTAAGTTCCTCCTTTTAGTTTTATTTGAATTGCTTTTTGTAATTGATGAATCAAATGTAGATGCACATCAGTGGGTTATAAATCCATAATTCATAAGTGGCGGGTTTCGGTTTGAATGTGGAGGTTTTTTGAAGAGGCAAGGGGCAATAGGCAATTGGCAACAAACAACAAATTGTCATCCTGAAAAGGAACTTCTTTGTAAAAGAACGCATGTTTGTATTTGTCCCGATTGGTCGGGATTGGTTGTTTGAAACCGCATTTCATTTAAATTCGAAAGTCTCACAATCTCCTTTCAATCTAACAATAGTGCGTAATCAAGGAATTCGTTTTCAAATACAGAAGTTCCTTTCAGGATGAAAGCACTGGGGACTTGTCATCCTGAAAGGAACCTCTGTGAAAAAGAACGCATGTTTGTATTTATCCCGATTGGGTCGGGATTGATTGTTTGAAAACGTATTTTATCAGAAAGCGTGTATGCACTTTCGAAAAGTTCCTTCAACTTTCCGAAAGTTGACCGAAGCAATAACCGTAAATCATAAACAATCATAAAAAAACAAAGCCGCTTCGTTTTTGAAGCAGCTTTGTAAAAAGGAAACCATAAAAGCACTATTTAACCACTAAATAACCACTATTTGTTTTAACCACTGTTGTCAACATTTATATATTTTAAGATGTAAATTTTCTTGGCTGACTTTTTAGGGTCTCTTTCATTATCCGACTGATTACTTTTTTGATATGGTTTTTCATTGTAAGCATTTTCACCTGCAATGTCCATTCGGCTGTTGTTGTTTGTGCTTTTCATTTTTAGTTTCTCCTTTTAATTTAATTTTTTGGTTTTCTGATTCCCCTTTTGGAATCTTTTTAATTCCCTTTTTAGAATTAATGAACCAAATGTATAATGCCCACCATGCGTTTACAACCGATAACTCACAACTGGTGGCTTTGACTTTGAATATGGCGGGATATGCCTTGAAATTGAAGGAGCGGTGGTAATAGAAGTTGAAATTACGGTAGAAGTAGTTGTGGTGGTGGTGACATTTATTATCATAAAGGAACATCAGGATAAATGGATGCATATTTGAAAATGAATTTTTAGGGTACTGATTTCCGGAAAACTAATCGAATACTTTTCTAAGTCAAATGTCTGACACCCGAAAAAGGTGTCTGACATTTTCGAATTCCACTTTCCGAAAGTAACCTGGGGCAAATCGTAAATCAAAAATTGTAAATCGTTATATCGCTTCTTCAAAAGGCAAATGCAAAAGCACGCGCACACCTGAATTATTATTTTCAATATGATTAATGTCCACTATTTCAAAAAATGCATTGGTGTTTTTAAGATTGTTGTAGAGGTTGATTCGCTCTTTAGTAATCTGCATTCCGAGTGACTGTTTTTTTTCAGGCATTGTTTTTTGTTTTGCAACAGTTGCGGCTTCTCTCCCCACACCATTGTCTTCAACAATACAAACTAATTCATTATTCATTCTGCTGAAAGCGATAGTAATTTTTCCTCTCTCCTTTTTATACTGCAATCCATGCCATATTGCATTCTCAACAAACGGTTGAACAATCAACGGAGGAACCAATACATTATCTGGTTCAATCGCATCATCAATCTTTATTTCGTAATCAAAACCGCATTTCAAACGCAATGATTCTAACTGCATGTATAATTCCAATGCTTTCAAATCTTCACTTAATTCAACCTCCTGCTTACGGCTGTTTTCTAAAATCATGCGGACCAGCTTTGCAAATTTTACTAAGTACTCATTCGCATTTTCCGAATCATTAGAGTTGATAAAATTCTGAATGGAGTTAAGCGAATTAAAAATAAAATGCGGATTCATTTGCGAACGCAATGCTTTCATATCCACTTCGGCTGCATGGCGTTTTAATTCATTCTCCTTTTTAATACGGTTAGAACGATAAAGAAAAAAGCCTAAAACTGAAAGTGCAGCAAATCCAATGCTTCCTCCAATAACTGCATTTCGCGTTTGTTTTTGTTTTTCAATTTCCTCTTTTGCTATTACATCTTTTTTTTCCTGCACTACTTTTAAAACTGCTTCTTTCTTATCAAACTCATATTGATATTCTTTTTGAACAGTTTGTTTTCTTGTTTTTTCATTCAAAATGCTGTCTGACATTTGCTTGTATAAAGTCAACATTTCAAAAGCTTCTTTATATTTTCCTTCGGCTGAATAAACTTTTATTAACCAATTCGCTGCGCCTTTAATATTCTCCACATACCCTGTTTCACGCGCTATGCGCATGGAACTTTGAAATTCTGTTTCGGCTTTTTTAAAATTTTTCCGTTTAAGATAAATGCTTCCGAAATTAATTTGCGATGTATAAATGCCTTGCATATTGCCAATCTCTTGTTGAATTTTTAAACTCTGTCCGTAATAATCCATTGCTTTTGCAAGGTCATTAAGTTTATTATCATATATGCCTCCAATGTTGCTTAGCGCCATAGCCATCGTGTTTTTATCACCTGTTTCTGTGCATATTCTTAACGTCCTTTCAAAATATAAAAAAGCGCTGTCAATTATTCCCAATGTATTATAAATAGTACCGATGTTATTATAAACATTACCGGCATTGGTTTTATCGCCCACCTCGCCATAGAGTTGCGAGCTTCTTAAATAAAGTTCTAATGCACCCTGCTTATCATCCTGTCTATCTTTAATTACGCCAATATTATTAAGCACATCAGCCATTCCCTTTTTATCTTTTATCACTTCACATAAATTTAAACTCTTGTAATAATTGTCCAAAGCCTGCGGAATATTTCCCTTCTCATTGGCAAAATAACCTGCATTATTAAAATAGAAAGCGTAATATTTTTTAGCAGTTAGTTGAATGGCAGCATTTTTATTATTCAATAATGACAAAGCAAGTTTTCCCATCTGCTCGTTATACGGCTGCCATACGGTGTTGTCATCTATGTTTTCAATTAATGTATTAAGCACGCCTAATTTATTCGTATCGTCTTTACTTACGGAAAGCACTTTTTGCAATGAATCAATCATTCCGTTTTGCGCATCAGCATAAATCACATTACACAATACAAAACACAAAATCAATTTTGCGATTGCAAGAAAATTAATGGAGGAAAAAGATGCCTTAAAAAACATAATTGAAAATTTCATATCATCATTAGGTTAACGCATTTCTATAAATCTGGATGAAGCATTGACCAATCGCGAAACGATTTCATTATTTCGGATAACCCCGACCCTAATGGGAATCCGTCAGCAAAACTACAGACGAGAATACGGACGGACTCCCTTTAGGGTCGGGGTTCTCTGCGACATTGTCCGATGGTTTAAGATCGTACATAAATTATTTTTATCAGGATAATAATAAGAAATCCTGAACAACCATTTGTTATGTATTCGCCAGCTTTTTAAGAAAGTCATCTTTTTTTCTTCGCGATACATCCACTTCTTTCAGATCGCTCATAATAGCAATGCCGCCTTCGCCTTTAATATATTTTTTTACATGCAATAAGTTAATAAGATGCTGATGATGCACACGGCAAAAATTAAACGGGTCCAATAATTCTTCCCAATCCTTAATTGGTTTTGAAACTACCACCTTTCTTTTTTCAGTAAGAAAAAAAGTGGTGTAAGAATTATCAGATTCGCAACGGATAATCTCTTCTGTTTTATAAAACTCCATTCCGTTTGATGTTGCCAGCGTTATGCGTTTTTGCTGATTGGGTTGAGGCTGTAAATTCGCAAGTAAATTCTCAAACTGCTTTTTTGTATCTTCTTTTTGTTTTTTGCTTTCAAACCGTTTGAGTGATGAAGTCAAATCATCCTTGCTGAAAGGTTTCAATAAATAATCTAATGCACTGAATTTTATCGCCTGGATAGCATACTCATTATACGAAGTTGTAAATATTACTTCAAAGTTATGTTCATCAAATTCGCGCAGCAAATCAAAACCTGTTTTGGGTGGCATTTCAATATCAAGAAATACCAAATCAGGATTCAGATTTTTTATTGCAGCCACACCTTCATCCACCGATTCACACTCAGCAATTATTTTATAATCCTGAAAATCCTTTTCAAGCATTTGCTTTAAACGAATGATGTGCGGGGGTTCATTATCAACTACAATGGCTGTAAAGTTCATGTTCCAAAGAAAACAAAATTCCTTTGAATAGTTTATCGTTCGGTTTTATCAGGATTTAATTTTCATAAATGACCAGGTTAGTGTAGCTGCAATTGCACCTGTAATGGGTGCAAGTATATAAACCCATAGTGTATTGATATTTCCAGAAATTACTGCGGGCGAAATACTGCGTGCCGGATTCATAGATGCCCCGGTAACAGGTCCTGCGAACATGGCTTCTAACAAAACAACAGCACCGATTGCTATACCTGCCATTACTCCCACTTCCTTCGATCCGTGTGAAACATTTAATATAACGATCATTAAAAAGTAAGTGAGAATAAATTCCAGGATAAAACTTTGCATTTGTGAGCCTGCAGGAATTGTTGCACCGAGATTTTGATTTTCAGGAAAAAGAAATTTTAAAATGAGTGTTGCAAGAAATGCTCCGGCAAGTTGTGCTGTTATATAAGGAGCAATTTGTTTTACAGGAAAAAGCTTTGCCACTGCAAACCCAAATGTTACCGCGGGATTAAAATGTGCACCGGATGTTTCGCCAAAAGTATAAATCATTGCAAGTACTATTAATCCAAAAGTGATTGCAACACCTATATGAGTTACTGCTCCGTGAGTTTGTTCGTCAATAATGATTGCACCCGTTCCACAAAACACTAAAGCAAAGGTTCCGATAAATTCAGCAACATATTTTTTCATTAACTGTTGTCATTCTCTTTAATAAAATTCAGAACCGCTTGTTTTACCTGGTCGCGCACCACTCTTGTTTGCTGTAGTTTTTCTTCATGTGTTCCTTCAAATTTTGAAGGGTCGGCAAAACTCCAGTTTATTTTTTGCTTCATACCGGGAAATATAGGGCAGCTTTCTGAAGCTTTAGGATCACATACAGTAACTACATAATGAAAGATTTTTCCTTGTTTGAAAAAATCAAAAACATCTTTGGTTGAATTGTTTGAAATATCAATACCATCTTCCATCATCACTTCAACTGCATAAGGATTAAGTTTACCCGGTTCAAGACCCGCACTTTCTACATCAAAATTTCTTCCGCCAAATTTTTTAAGATACGCTTCGGCCATCTGGCTGCGTGCGCTGTTGTGCACGCAGAGAAATAGTACTTTGGTTTTTATCATTACTTAAATAGATTCCGTTTCAATTTAAATTAATTGCAGCAGGTGTCTTTATCGCAACATTGTTCTTTGGCTTTTTCTGCATAAACTGTAATGCTGAAAATTCCTACACCACTTTCTTTATAGAGTTTGATTTCATCTGATGTTAAATAGTTGGCAAGAATATCATCAGGCACAGTAATCACTTTTTCTTTTTGCAAGGTGATATTTTCAAAACCCAAATCACGAATGATGTTAAGATAATCTTCTTTCTGAATGGCACCTGCTACACAACCTGCATACATTTCTGCTGTTTGTAAAATTTTAGAGGGCAACGTTCCAACCAATACGATATCAGAAATAGAAAAATGGCCACCGGGTTTTAAAACCCTGGATACTTCTTTGAAAGCATTTCTTTTTTCAGGAACTAAATTAAGAACGCAGTTGCTTACAATAACATCAGCAATATCTGATGTAACCGGCATTCGTTCAATATCTCCTAAACGAAACTCTACATTGTGAAAGCCTAATTTTTCAGCATTGATTCTTGCACGATCAATCATTGCATCAGTCATGTCAATACCAATTACTTTTCCCGTTTCACCGGTTTCGGCTCTTGCAATGAAACAATCATTTCCGGCCCCAGAACCGAGATCTATTACAACATCACCTTTTTTAATTTTTGCAAACTGAGTCGGCAAACCACAGCCTAACCCCAGATCAGCATCAGGGTTATATCCCTCCATTTTTGAATAATCATCGGCCATGATGTTATATACATCAGTGGAGCAACATGATGCACCGCAACATGACGATTCATTTGTACTCTTATCCTGTAAAGCTATTTCGCTGTACTTTTCTTTTACCATTTTTTTAATGTCTTCTGCTGTTTCCATTTTTTTTAATTTTAAATTAAGAATTTTATCAATCGTAATATTACGTTATTAAAAAGCAAATTTTTTTAGCAGCACTTATTAGCGGCAACAGCGGTATTAAGCAAAGCACCTAAATACTGTTTTGCCTGTTGCCATTCTTTTTCATCTATGCAGTAGCAAATGGTAACTCCTTCTATCTCTCCCTTGATGAGACCGGCATTTTTTAGTTCCTTTAAATGCTGTGATACCGTGGATTGCGACAATGGAAGCTCGTCAACAATATCACCACATATACATGATTGTTTTTTCAACAGCATTTGCATAATGGCTACCCTTGCCGGATGTGCAAGCGCTTTTGCATAAGCAGCTATTTTATTATCTCTTAAAGTAAACTCTTCAACTTTTGCTAAACCCATTTCTAATATAATAGATCGCAATATTACGATTAACATTTTAATTGGCAAAATATTTTTTTTAAAATCTTAAAATTACTGGTTAAATAAAATTCAGGATTACCAATTTATCAATGCAGTCAATGGCAGTTGCGCAATACTCAGCCGTAAAAATTCTCTTATCGAAATGCAAAAGTCTATGCCTTTATTGTTAGGCAATTTTAACCATGCTGATTGATCTTGTAGTTTATGGATTGATACGAACAGTGTTAATGTTAACTCAAAGATTCAAGTTATTTTTAGTTTATTAGCAAAAGTTTTCTTACAATTATTCTCTTATTTTGTAACAACTATTAACTTAAATTTCAAAATGGAATCAGACAACACAAATCAACCTCTTAGCGACAATCCGGATGAAAACATGCGGATGGAGAATGAACTTCTGAAATTAAAAATGAAAGCTCAGTTTGGAGAGGCATTTCAAATGTCAAATGACAGTGAACTTCCACCTGAAGTTGAAAATGAATTTTTGAAAAACGTGATTGCGTTTGAAGAAGCACATCAGCACATAAAATATGTAAAAGTATTTGAGCTATTGGGTAAACCGGCTTATAAGGAATCAAATACCTTATCCGACAAAGAGGTAAGTGAAGAATTAGAACGTATCGAATCAATAATGGAAGAGCATAAAATGGCTCTTGATGTGCTTGCTAAATATGATGACAGAACCATTTATAAATTTATTACCGAAGAGTTGTTTGAACATGAAACCGAAACCGGTGAGGATTCTTTGCCGGGAATGACCAATCATTTTATTTACGAAGAATTTCATCCCAATCATAAGTACGACATTAACAGGAGAGCCGAAGAATTTTTAGCTGACTGGTTTGAGCAAAAATTTTCTGAATACAGTTGGGAACTGGGAAGCACTTTTGTGTTGCCTGACAGGTGTCTGCTAACCAAGCAGGAGTTTCTTGATAAAATCAAACTTGTATTTGATTCTTATACAAAGTTTATCAATTGTAAATATATAATTGCAGAAATAAGTTTTCAATTGGATGATGAAACCGGAATGGGAATGGGGCGCGCTGAGGGCGGTGTTAAATATGATGCGGTTTTAGAGAATGGTGAACTCGTTCAAATTGAAGGGCCATTCAAATTATATATGTCAATGGAGGACAACTGGTGGAACATTATTTATTTTGTATTTCCGGGGTTTGAATGGTAGAAATATTATTATCGCAAAAAATATTTTAGCGATTAATTTAAAAACAAAGGTGGCGCAACCAAACGGAAGTGCCACCTTTTTTACTAATAGTTAGAATGTTATTTTTTAATAACTGATCACAGCCTGCTTTGCAGTTCCGTTCTTACCAATCCAATTCAACTTAAAACCATAAGGGCAGCCATTTGTTATAGGGTTTCCTGCCTGATCAACTCCATAAGTTATAGTCAGTTCGCGAATCACTCCATGAATCATTCTTACACCGCTCATAGCATTAAAGTTGCATGTTGAACTTAAAACTACAGGGGTATTAATAGTTACCGTAAAAACATTTCCCTTGCGATTAATTCCCCATACAGAAACATTTGAGTAGCCATTTTCTGTTGCATTGCCTGTGATAGTTACAGTAGTTACATTGTTAAAACGTGCAATAGTCCTCGTGCGGTCTATATTCCAGGTGCGCGATGTATTATTATCAAAAGTCACCTGCATCATTCCTGTAATGTGATGAACAACGGGTGCAGTAAAATCAGGTTCATCATCTACTAAGCCACCATTAACATTGGTAATGGTTTTAGAGCCATTAAACGTGAGCGATTTGCCATCAGATAATCGTGTTATACTAAAATCATGAAACGTTACAGTAAGCGTGCATCCCGCAGTGCTCCATGGAGTAACCGTATTGGTGGCAGCATTATATGGCAATTGTAAAGTAACTGAACCTGTTCTTGAATGCAGGTTAGCACAATCATTACCATTAAATGTAACTGTAAGTGTTCCGTGATCTTTCAAAGAACTGTCAATGACAACATTGCACGGAGTGTGTAACCCAAGTAATATCCATTGCCCATTTACACCCCTGAACTTTGAATTATCCAATGCAATATTATTCACATCATCCAATGCTTCATCAGATGCCGCAGAAAAGCGCGATTCATCTGTTCCATTAGTCAACTGCTCACTCATTTCGTCAGTAGCAGAAGTGTCGTTTTCTTTTTTACATCCGGCAAAAATTAATCCTGTCAGTGCAGCAGCAAAAGCCACATTAAGCAATACTTTTTTTGTGTTCATCATATTTAAAAATTTAGTTAGTGTTTTTTGTAATGCTCTTATGACAAAGTTAAATGCCTAAGGTTTAAACAAGAATGAAAAATTATTGGAAAAATAATTTTAATTGTTTGAGAATAAACGACAACGATTTTTAAGGTTCAATAACAATTTTGTTCATTTAATATCAAATTTGTTACAGGGTATTTTATAAAATAACCAACGCAATATGCTAAAGCAGACTTTCAAAGAATTAACGGGAAATTACACTGAAGACTTTATACTCATTGACAAATTGTGGAATGAAATTGAAGTGGCTTACTCTAAAAAGAAAAGATATTATCATACCTTAAAACATCTTGAAAATTTATTGAATCAACTAAATGAAATCAGAAAAGAAATAAACGAATGGGATACCGTTTTATTTGCACTTTACTATCACGATATAGTTTACAATCCATTAAAGAACGACAACGAAGAAAGAAGTGCAGAGTTTGCAGCAAAAAGAATGAAATCCATTTCTGTTCCGGCACAAATAATCAACAACTGTAAAAGTCATATTATGGCTACAAAGAAACATCTTGAAAGTTCAGATAATGACATCAACTTTTTTACAGACGCTGACCTTTCTGTTTTGGGACAAGAATGGAATTCCTATTCAGATTACTCCAGGCAGGTTAGAAACGAATATTCCATTTATCCTGACTTAGTTTATAATGCAGGAAGAAAAAAAGTATTACTTCATTTTTTACAAATGAAACAGATTTTCAAAACAGATTGTTTTTTTGAAAAATTTGAAGTCCAGGCGAAGCAAAACTTACTAAGAGAAATCGGAGAACTTTAAACCAGAAATATTTTGAGGCACCGATGAACATTAATAAACAGCCATGTGCAATTTGGTTTGCTTGTTTTTTAGCTGGGTGCCTTTCTCTTTTATTTTTCCATCCTGCAGCGATTCATTTCCTAACAGATCGTTATAATAAGCTGCCACTTTTGCGTATGAAACTGATGGCTGCTTACCCGAAGTGATAGCTTCTGTTGCGTAAGAATTGATTAAGTTATCAAGCTGTTGAATAAACATGTTATTATTAGCAAAAAGATCGCAGCCTAATATTTTATCTCCCGAAACAGCAATAAATCCAATGATATCAGTCCCAGGTGTAAATTGTTTTTTAAAATAGGCCGTATATTCATCCATACTTTTCTTAAAATCAGCATTACTATCCATTACCGTATAGGTTCCTGTTGTACTTACTGTTTTATTTTTTGATGTGGTTTCGCTTACCTTATCCCAAACATCTGATTGATTTTTATTTACCAGAGCAGCCTTACGCACTTCCGTGCCCGACATTTTATAAGAGTTTTCAAATTGTGCTGGCTTTATATCCGATCCGCTTCCTCGTCTATCACCGGCAGTCCAGCGATGTTGCTCTACACAGAATACCGATAAATCAATTTTTTTATTACCGGGAGGAATAAGAATATCCTGCGCCACCATCCTGTCCTGCTTTCCTCCTTTTACAATTTCTCCACCTAAAATTATTACGGTGTCACGGGATACATTCAGTGCATACATTTTATTTACTGTACCTCCGCTTTCAACTTCGGTAATCTTTAATTTTTTCCCTTCAATCGCTTTTTTAAGCGGCACATAATTGCCGACATTTTTATGAATTGCAACAAAGGTTTGTGATGCGTGAACGGGATATAATGCCAGGTTCTTGTAAGAGCAGGCAGCAATGTTTTGCTGTTTTTCGAGTGCGAGATTTTTTGTGTTGTACTGTGCAATGGCTGATGATGATACCAGGAGCATCAGAAGTGTTTTGAGATTTTTCATAATAATGGATTTTAATTATGATGAACGAAACACCTGTTTTCCATATATGAATGCCATGATAAAATTTAGTTAAACATTTTTTATCAGGCAGAAACCTGTTGAATGATGGATTTATTATTTGTGCAAGTAGTCATTTGCTTATTGAAAGTCTTGTTCAAATAATGAGCACCTGTTACTAATTCAAATCTTAAGTCATTGGTTTTTGCTTATAACATGTTCTACAGTTTAAACAGTTTAAATTGCATATTTTTGCTTTGCGAATTTATGGTCAGAAAATAAAGTCCGGTGCTGTAAGAGGTTAGGTCAATTTTTACATTAGTTGAACTTGAATTAAAATTCAGAATTCTTTCTCCTAAGTGATTAAATACTTTGAACTCGAAATTTTTTCCTGCATCATCTTTCAAATCCACCATGAATATTCCGCCCGATGGATTAGGAATAACTGAAACATTTGCAGCGTTATTTTCATCAATACCTTCAATTGTTTCAGTTACTGATACATCATCAATAAAATAATATGCGCCATAGCTACCGATACTACCAACTTGGGTAATAGTAGTTGAAAAATCATCATTAAAATTTCCTATAGTAATGTATTGCTCGCCCCCTGTTGCGGTGAAAATTTCTGACACCAGCATCCATGCAGCCGTATCACCCAAAACACCTGTAGTATTTTGAACCTGCGGAGTAACCGGAATGTGCAGTGAATTAGAATAAGGACCGGGCGATGTGTTGCTGAAATAAGCGCCTATTTCATTTACAGCTTGTATATAACCGTCATTGAGGCTCACATAAAACTCAACCTTATAATGCCATCCTGCGGTTAGGGGAGACGTTAGCTGCGCAGTAGCATACTCGCGGTATTCAGTACCGAAGTTATAAGCGATAATTCCAAAATAAGCATCACCCGTATTTGGCGCTTGTGCCAAGGGGAGAATCAACGGACAGTTATAATTGTAATAATCAGTGCTGCCATACGTTGGCTTTGACCAGTTAATAATATAAGCGTTACTGAATTGACCGAAACCAGGGCAGGTGATGTAATTTTCCAAACCTGCATTCATAACAAGATTTTGCGCTTGAGCGTCAGTTTTGAAAATCAGTAAAAACAAAATAACAGGAAAATATTTTTTCATAGTGCTACATTTTGATTATAAAGAAAAGGAAATAAATTGAAACATTTATGAAACGATTCTTGCTTACTTCCTCACTACACCGCTGAGATAGGTTGTCCTTCGCTTTCCCGCCATGTGCAAAGAAATAGGAACCCAATACTAATTGCTAAAACTAAACCCATCCATATACATATCTTTCACTTAACTGTTTTTATTACACAGGTTACTTTCCCGATGAAAAATATCAGTATAGGACAACAGAATAAAATAAGGGAGATTGCCCTTATTATAAAAACAGAATGATTTTTATGGAGGCATTATGCGAAGAATTAGTATCCCATACTGATTGCAAATACTAAATTTTCTTTCAACATTCCTAATGCTCTTGTTCTTTGTCATCACTTAAGCATATCCCTATGTTTATTGTTATACCTTTTTACTATATATCATTGCTATGTTCACGATATAAACTCCGGCAAGGGTTATCATCATTGCAACAAGCATGCTTGCCGTTATGGTTTCATCTAAAATAATCCATCCTAACATAATTGCAATAATTGGATTGATATAGGCATAGATGGAAACCAATGTTGACGGTAGTTCTTGCAGGCAATAGACAAAACAGTTGTAACCGATTTAGAACCTGCCACCACGAGATAAAAAAAAGAAAATACACCCTCCTGTGTAAGTGCTAATTGCGTAAGTTCACCTCTGAATATACCCACTATTGCCGAAACAGTACCACAACAAAGCATTTGCAGCCCTGCCCCGAAAAGTAAATTAATTTTTAACGGGTTTCGTTTTGAATAAACAGATCCTATTGCCCAGAAATTATTAGCAGCAATTAACAGCAGTATGCTTAAAAGATAGGAGACGTTGGATAATTTAGCGAGGTTATCACGAAAAATAATTACGAGACCGGCAAATCACAAAAGTAACCCGAACATTACCTTACCTGAAGGTATATCGTCTCGGTTAACAATATAATTAATGAGCACAATCCAGAATGGAGAAGCAACTCATACTAAGGCAGCCAGTCCGCTCGGGACTTGTATTTCCGTATAACATAAAATACGATTGCCTCCAACAAAGAGCAATAGACCGCTTATCATAAGCTTTTTAAAATCCTGCCGTCAGGGTAATGCATGTCCGTGTAAAATAAAATACAAACACATGATAAGCCCGGCACACACAAATCGAACTCCCGAAAAAATAAAAAAAAGCTATGTATGCTTTAGTTTTACTTTTGGTTTTCACCCGACAAACTAAAACGAAAAGTTAACAATTCAATGTTTGGCTGCGCATTATGAAGAGTTTAGTGCCCCATCCGGATCGCGAAAACTATCGTCCTTCTTCAATATTATAGATGCTCTACTTTCATAACATAAACGAAATGTATATATAACCTTTTGATAAGTTTAATTTTCAATTCGATTATTGCCGTTGAATGTTATGTGCACCGCTCACCAATGATGACGGTCTAACAAAAAATCAAGAAGAAAATGAATTCAGAAAAAACTCATTACAAATTTTGTAGCGGGGTGCTATATCAGTACCCGTATTGCTGCACAGGGGCTTTACCCAATCTTATCTTGACGCTAAGTGCGGATGCCCACTCCGGTATAATCAAGACCTACTGAATTAGCATCAACATTAGCAACCAATGGTAAAACTTTAACCATTATGCCTGGCAGTGTTATTAGTAAGCACCTATTTCATTTACAAAGCAAAAAAAAATGCCCTGTCTTTCGACAAGGCACTTATGATATGGCACCAACATACTCTCACACGTGGAAACGTATTACCATCT
>JBDTRM010000275.1:0-79725 GCA_039931675.1 Bacteroidia bacterium
GACAAACTCTTAGGGTATTTTATAAGGCCTTGTCATGCTGAGGTACGAAGCATCCCTCACTATGTATTGTAATATCAATGAATGAAATCGCCCTACTATAATGAAAGATTCCTCGTGCCTCGGAATGACATTGTGGTGAGCTTGTCGAATCCATCATAGTTCAGACAATTTTCAACCTTTCGGAATGTTCCTTGCGCGCGATTGTATCGCGTGTACATGCTCCTGCTCCTTATCCTACTTACCCCTTACCTACGCCCCAAAAAAAACGCCCTGTACTCCAGGGCGTTCTTTAAATTCCTCCTTTGCAGATTAAGGAGCCAATTCCGCAATAACCAGCGCATTAAACGCACCGTTATTCAGTTCATACAATACCCCGTTTACCTGCTGGAAAAACTCAATCTTTAGCAGGTAAATTTTTGTCCCAGCCCCTGCCGGTACTCCTGCGGGCGATAAAGTTACAGTGGTGGCAGCACTGTCAATGGGCAGTGTAACCACGTTACTATACTCAATCGCATTCACCCCGGTTGCAAAATCAACATTTTCAAAAGCCCCTGAAAGCGATAAATGCGTAGCTCCTTCCGGGTGGCCAACATCCGTTTTAGGGACCAGGTTGTTAATACTGATTTTACCCGATATTGTATCCACCGAATATGGTTTAAACAACACGCTCTTGATCTGCGAGCGGATATTAAATTCAAACCCCTTGAGCAAAACCATAGCTGTAGGTAACGTAATACCTATACCCACATTATGCTCACCCCTTGCGCTGGTCGTATCCATTTTCAGGATAAGCATTAGGATACGTGTCAGCCGTGATGTCACCCTGCCGTCAGAGGCTGATTTCATCATGGTGCGGCTCGTATCCCGCAATAATTTCCCGGAATGTGCGGCAGAGCCAAACTCTGCATCATTTTCCCGTGTGCGTGCGAAGCTCGGATCATTTTGGATCCTGCTTTTACTGATGGCGCTTTTTGTTTTCACTAAGTAGCCATCACCCGATTTGTAGAAGGTAAGATCGTCTAACGTTCCTTCAACCTTCAAAACTGACTTTTGTTTTGCCATTTTTTTATATGTTTTAAATTATTAATATCTCCTAAACCCCAGGCACAGCCTGTTTATTATTAATAAATCTATTGGCATGTCCCAAATGTCCCTACATGTCCCAATTTGTCCTCTATTGTCCTCAAATAAAAAACCTAATTCGTATTTTAAATTGCTAACTGCTAATTGCTAATTCCCTTTTGCCAACTGCTAACTGCTAATTGCCCTTTGCTAATTGCCCTTTGCCTTTTTCTTTTGCCTTTTGCTAATTGCCTTTTGCTAATTGCTAATTGCCCTTTGCCTTTTGCTAATTGCCTTTTGCTAATTGCCCTTTGCCCTTTGCC
The DNA here is from genome assembly GCA_039931675.1 of Bacteroidia bacterium. Taxonomy (GTDB): domain Bacteria; phylum Bacteroidota; class Bacteroidia; order AKYH767-A; family OLB10; genus JAEUTH01. The sequence continues at coordinate 1,386 of JBDTRM010000275.1, forward strand.
TTTTGCTAACTGCTAACCTAAACCAAATACTACCACTACCACTACCACTACCACTACCACTACCACTACCACAAACCCCGCCCTCCTCCCATCCTCCTCCCACCCTCCTTCATGCAAAGCCATACACATAAGTGCAATAAGATTCAAATTCGTCCGTTATTTGCAAACCCCAGATAGGCTGGTGATTGGTCGTTATTGAATCTTCTAACCGGTTCCTTAGCCCCCAACCCTCAATTTAATTTCTTTTGTTATTGTCATGCTGAGGTACGAAGCTCACATGAGGACCTTGTCATGCTGAGGCACGAAGCCCACATAAAGGCCTTGTCATGCTGAGGAACGATGCACACGTTATACTGTCATGCTGAGGAACGAAGCATCTCTCATCATGTATAGTAATATCAATAAATGAACAGCTTTATATAAACACGCTTTTAACTTTCTAAATCTTTAAAAGTCATGAAATCATCCCGGATTGTGATGTGCGCAAAAGACGTACAGCAAATTTTTGGCATTAGCCCCCGCCATAGCCGCAGAAAATTGCAGGAAGCAAAAACAAAGCTGAACAAGGAAAAACATCACAAGATAACAGTGAACGAATTCAGCATCTATTACAACATCCCTTACGAAGAGATAATAAGAATCCTCAAATACTGAAAGGGTCACAGTGAGCATAGTTTCTCCCTTTCATCCTGAAAGGAACTTCTGCGCTTGAAAACGAATTATCCGATTCCGCACTACTGTTTCATTGGAAAGAATTGCAATTGTTTCTTAAATCCTATAATCGTAAAATCCCATGAATCCTGGTTCAAACATTTTCCTTCACTTTGTCAAACTATTTCAGGCTAACACATGATTACAATCGTCAATCGTCCTTAGGTCAATCGTCCTCCTATAAAAATCCCACATACAAAAAACCCTCTTTTATCAACATTGTGTGTAAATCTTTTTCCTCCAAAGCCGCGCAAATACTATATTTTTGAGCCTTTCTGAAAGATAGAGGTCGGAGGTTAGAGGACAGAAGTCGGAAAGGAGTTTAAAACTTAAAGAGATATGCGTTTACAATCATTAGAGATTAAAGGATTTAAAAGTTTTGGCGATAAGGTTTCTATCAATTTTGCCGAAGGGGTAACTGCTGTGGTGGGACCAAACGGTTCGGGCAAATCGAACGTGGTGGATGCCATGCGTTGGGTGCTTGGCGAGCAAAAGACACGCATGTTGCGCAGCGAGAAAATGGAGAACATCATTTTCAACGGCACCAAAACCCGCAACCAGGCTAACCTTGCCGAGGTTGCCATCACGTTTGAAAACACCAAAAATATTCTGGCCACTGAATATTCTGCCATAACCATTACGCGCAAATTGTATCGCGATGGCGACAGCGAATATTACCTCAACAATGTGCAATGCCGCTTAAAAGACATTACCGATTTGTTTCTCGATACGGGTATCGGTCCTGATTCTTATTCCATCATTGAATTAAAAATGGTGGATGAAATTTTGAGTGATAAGAACAACACCATCCGCATGTTGCTCGAAGAGGCTTCGGGCATTTCAAAATATAAAATCCGCAAAAAGCAAACCCTTCAAAAGTTAGAAGAAACTGATGGCGATTTGAATCGTGTGAATGATTTGATGTTTGAGATTGAGAAAAGTCTTAAAACGCTGGAGGCGCAGGCTAAGAAGGCAGAGAAGCTGAACCGCATCAAAGATGAATACAAAAGCTTTTCGGTGGCTTATGCCATGTACAACATCCGTTCTTTTCGTTTGTCGTTTGACGAATTGAAAAAGAAAGAACAGGAGCAGCAGGATTTAAAAGTGAGTTTGGCAACGCGAGTTGATACGATGGAGGCTGCCATCCAGTTTAAGAAAACGGATATCATTGATAAAGAAAAAAATCTAAGCCTTGCGCAAAAGTTATTGAATGAAAAACTGTTGCAGGTTAACACAGCCGAGAGCACTAAAAAAGTGCTTGCCGACAGAATCAGGAATCTAAATGAAAAGCAGGAACGCATTTTAATTCAAAACGACCAGGATGAAAAAACGCTTGCCACACTTGCCATTGAACTGGAAAAACTAAATGCAGATTTATTGCAAGCCAATGAAGCATTGGTGGTGATGCAAACCGAACTGGAAGCATTAAAAATAAATGCTGAAACATTGAAAGAACAATTCAGCACAGCGCAAAAAGAATTTAGCGAGCTGAATAGTTTGCTCTTCAACACGCGCCAGGAATTAAATGCACATGAAACTAAAATCGCTGTAAAGCAAACCAAGTTTGAATCGCTCAACAATGAGTTGCTTCGTATCAATGAACAGAATCAATTGTCACTTTCCAAGTTAGCGAATGTGGAAAGTGAGTTGTCGGCATTGCTTCCGCAGAAGGAGATTTTTGAAAAAGAAATTACTGCTTACCGCGAGAAAAAAACGGAGCTTGAAAGCGGAGTAAAAAATCACCAGGATAATTTAAAAGCGCTTAACGCAAATTTGCTTGATGAGTCGCGCAAGTTAGATGCGAAAACCAACCAGTACCAGTTGACCAAAAACATGCTGGAGCAAATGGATGGTTATCCTGAATCCATAAAATTCTTAAAGCAAAATCACGAGAAGAGTAAGAAGGCTCCGTTGCTCAGCGATATTATTTCGTGTAAGGAAGATTATAAAATTGCGATTGAAAATTATCTCGAACCGTGGTTGAATTATTTCGTTGCAGAAACTGGTCGCGATGCTGTGGAGGGTTTGAATATTTTAAGTGAATCATCAAAAGGTCGCGCAAACTTTTTTGTGTTGGAGAATTTCCGCAGCAAAGTTTTTGCAAAACAAGAAGCGCCTGCAGAAAGTGTATGCGCTTATGATGTGGTGGAGTTTGATAAAGTGTATGAGCATCTTTTTAAATTTTTGCTGGGTCATGTTTTCATTTTAAAAGATAATAAAGCTGTTGCTGATTTTTATATGGATGGCGATAGCAAAGTGGTGTTGCTAAGCGAAGCAGGAACTTTATTAAAACAAAAATATTCGCTCGCAGGCGGAAGCGTTGGTTTGTTCGATGGCAAGCGCACAGGTAAATTTAAAAATCTTCACGACTTAGAAGAAGTGATTAAATCGCTTACCGCTACAGTTGAAAAACTGAAGGGAGAAATTATTGATGTTGAAAATGTTTTTGCAAGAGTTAACAACGAACTGAAAGAAACGAATCGCTTGCTGAATGAAAGCGAAGTTAATTTGAGTAAGTGTTCTGCATCGGTAACTTCTATCACCAACAATAAAAACTTTTTGCAATCAGGAATTGATTCGTACCGCAAAACGATTGACAAATTAGAAAGCGAAATAAATATTCTTACTTCTGAAAATGCAGAGTCGGCAGGTAACTTAGATTCGCTTAGCGAAGAGTTGCGCATCAAATTAAATGGTTTGATGGATGAACAAAAACGCAAGCAGGAATTAGTAAACACTTTGCAATTACAAAGTGCAGAAGCCTCGCAAAAGTATAACCAGGATAATATCAATTGCATTCAACAGCAAAATAGAATTCATGGCATAACGCGTGATTTGGAATATAAAACCAATCAGCAGACAACCATTATCCAAACCAAAGAAACCAATGCAATTGAATTGACTTCAGCCATAGAACAACTTACTGTTTCGAAAGCTGAATTTACGGAAGTTGAAAATTCATTGGTTGAACTGTTAGGCGAAAAGCAAAATTTTGAAACTGCTTTAACCATTAATGAAACTGATTACTATAAAGCAAAAGGTGAAATAGATGCAGAAGAGCGCAGCATCAATGAAGTGCGTAAGCAAAAAGAAAATGCTGATGCTTTGATTGCTGCTATTCATGATGAAATAAATGATTTGAAATTAAAACTCAACTCGCTTAAAGAGCGTTTGCAATTGGAGTTTCAAATTGACATCAATGAAATCATAGATGAGGAACCTGATGCAGATTGGACAGAAGAAGATTTGTTAGCGAAGGTGGAGAAACTGAAAAAACAAATCACAGATTATGGTCCAGTGAATCCAATGGCTTTGGAACAGTTCAAGGAAATTAAAGAGCGTCATGATTTTATTTTAAAAGAACAAGAAGACCTTGCCAATGCAAAAGCATCATTGATGCAAACCATGCTGGAAATAGACCAGACAGCGCATGAGAAATTTATGGATTCATTTATAAAGGTTCGTGAAAATTTCATCTCTGTGTTTAGAACACTCTTCCGCGAAGAAGATAAAGTTGATTTGCTTTTAGCTGACCCAACTAATCCTTTAGAAAGTGACATCAATATTATTGCGCAACCAAAAGGCAAGCGACCACTTTCAATTCAGCAATTAAGTGGAGGAGAAAAAACATTAACAGCAACTGCTTTGCTTTTTGGAATTTATTTATTGAAGCCTGCACCGTTTTGTATTTTTGATGAGGTGGACGCACCGCTTGATGATAACAATATTGATAAGTTTATTCAAATCATCAAAAAATTCAGTAGCGAAACGCAATTCATTGTAATCACTCACAACAAAAAAACCATGACAGCCACGGATTTGATTTATGGTATTACGATGGTGGAGCAAGGTGTAACACAAGTCGTGCCTGTGGATATGAAGGAGTTTGCGGAGGTGGAGTAAATCAGATTCTTGGCAGATGCTGACCTTCGTCAGCATGACGTGTAGGTGATTGTCATGCTGACGAAGGTCAGCATCTGCATTTAATTACTGATCATAATCATTTTTTCTGAACGCGCCTAAACCTACCTTTGCATCGAATTATAAATGCAACAGTTATGAAAACAATAGTCAGTTTTGTATTTACCATTTTGCTTTTGGGTATTTCATTTAAGGCAAATTCGCAGTGTACTGTAACGATCAATCCGCAAAGCACAACTACATTTTGCGATAATGATTCAGTGGTATTGATAGCTTCAGCTACAGGAGGAGGCAGTTCACAACAGCTTGATCAGTCACAATTGAATTATAACGGAGGAACAAGCGCCCGTAACCTTCCCGGCTATAGTGAATGGCAATCGTTTACAGCAGGAGTTACCGGTACGCTTAGTCAAATTGATTTGGGCTTTTTTAATTACATTAACGGAACAGGAACTCTCAATATATTTTCTGGAACAGGAACAGGAGGTGCTTTATTGCAAACCCAAACTGTAAATGTTTTCTGTGCATCAGGAAGTTGTACACTTCCGTTTGCTGTTAATGCAAGTATTATTTCAGGACAGGTTTATACTTTTCAATTTATTCCCGGCCCCGCTATTCCCGATCCTTATGGCGTGCAGGTTGAAGTGCCCGGAACTTATTCAGGTGGAGATTTTGCAATTGTTGATCCATCGGGAACTTATTTGACAGGCTTTGATATGGTTTTTCAGACTTATGTATCTGGCCCGGGTGGGTTAACATATTTGTGGTCAAATGGGTCGGTTGATTCTGTTATTGTTGCCAATACTTCAGGAACCTATACGGTTACAGTTAACAATGGTTCAGGTTGTACAGCAGTTGATTCAGTTCAGTTAACTGTTTATCCCGCACCGGCATTAAACCTGGGAGATGATACAACAATTTGCATCGGTAGCACCTTGTTACTTGATGCAGGTATTGGATTTTCAGTTTACCTTTGGAATGATGGCTCAACTAATTCAACATTAATGGCTGATACTGCCGGTGATTATTTTGTGATTGTAACTAATGCAATTGGCTGCACTAATACTGACAGTATTGAAATTTTAAATTCCAATTGCGCTCCGGTTATTTCAATTGCATCCTCTGATAGTGCATTCTGCGAAAAGAAATGCATTGATTTTTTTGATCTCTCAACTAATAATCCAATATCATGGCAATGGTATTTTCCGGGAGCTGATAGTGTTTCGAGCTTACTACAGAATCCGACAAACATTTGTTATAATAGTTACGGTAGCTTTGATGTTACTCTTATTGCCTGTAATGCTTTCAGTTGCGATACGCTCATCTTAACTAATTTTATTAATGAATATCAAACACCTTCTGACAGTATTTATCAGTCAAATGACACATTGTATTCAATGCCCGGATATTCGTATCAATGGTATGAAGTAAGCAGTGGTTTAATTACCGGTGCCACCAATCAGTATTATTATCCAACTACGCCTGGAGGTTATTTTTGTGTAGCAAGTAATGCAATAGGTTGTATGTCAACTTCAAATGTGATTACCATAACTGGAATTAAACAATCATCAATTAGCAATTGGCAATTGGCAATTATTCCGAATCCCAATGATGGCGCATTTATGCTGTATGAAGGCAATACAGCAGTAGGAAATCATTCAATAGTAATTACAGATTATGCAGGAAGAAAAGTGTGGGAAGAAAAATTTAGTCATTTAGGTGGGGAATTAAAAAAACAAATATCACTTCAAAATCTTGCGAAAGGAATTTATTCAATTGAACTCAAAACACCTGCAATAAGTCACTATCAAAAATTGATACTTCAATAGTTGTTCTCAGAAAATCATTAGTAATGGAGCGTGATGATTAACTATTAACCATCGGTTTAAAGTTGGGATGTTTATTTCTGAGGTCTAACCCACCTTCATATACCGACTTGAGATTTACAAGATAAAAGCTCCAGCCCGTGTCGCAGCCTAACCTGATATTTTGTTTAGATTCATCATCTTCAGGAATATTTTTTTGCGTCAGTTCAACTATTGTATGATCATCCTGTTCGGTAAGTTTTATATCAACCAAGCAATTGCCGGCAAAAGTAAATTGCAGAAAATCTTTTCCGTTTGCTTCAGTGATGGTGCCGTTTTCAGTTATATCATAAGTAAACCAATTCCATGCATAAGTCAACCCTTTTTCAATGTTCGTATTTTTATCGAAAGGCTTTTTATCTGAATCAAAATAATCTGCATTACTAAGAAACCATTTTTCAATTTCTGAAGGTTTAGCCCATGCATCATACATTTGAGTAAGTGTTGCTTTCACTGCAATTTTTCTTGAGAAGGATGTCCAGTTGAAATTTTTCATGTGGTGATGCAATAATGGAATGTTGGAATGATAAAATTACTTAAACTTTCTATGAAACTTTACTTTCGGAAAGTTCCTTCAACTTTCCGAAAGTTGACTAAACTAATTCCCCAACTTACTTCTTATAAAAAACAGAATAAGGATCGGTTGATAGTTCGTTTTTATAACCGGGTATAACTGTTAATGTTTCCATGTCAATGATAGAGAGAAAACCATTGCGGCCACATTCACTTAAATGATGCGGTGCCGGACCTGTGGGATCGGCATTGCGGCTGGCTATATAAACCACATCATCATCATCATTTACAGCAAGCCCATGTGGTTGAAAAAATGCATTTTGAATTTCTTTAATCTTCTGATTTGTTTGATAATTAATTACCACCACTGAGCCCCGATAATTTCCATCTGCTGTTTCCATGCAGGTTACAAACAAGTAAGGATGTTTCAAGCTGAAACTCATTTCTTTTGGTGCTGTGCCTGTTGGAATGGTAGCAATTAAAACATCAGTTAATGCATCCATCACCAAAACCTGGGAATCGTAATCGCACGTTAAAAAATATTTACTGCTATCGGGCGAAAAAGCTATTTCGTGAGTTCTTGCTCCTACAGCAATGTCATCATAACTTGACAAATCAGTCACATCAGCTTTATGAATAGTTCCTGAACCCTGGTTAGCTACATAAAGCCAGCCGGAGTTGGGATTAATAGCAACTCCATGGGCATTATCGAATGGGTAAGTGAAAGGCATAACAAGGGTCATTGAATTTAAATCAACAACCGCAACACCTGAGTTATCTAAATTGCTTAAATAAGCAGTTTTACTGTCGGGAGAAAAGTTCATAGAACTCCAGCCATTTGATTGAGGGAGTGTGAGAGTGCCAACCAAAGAATCATCCAACGTTCTGAATTTTTGAAATACATAACCTAAATAATATACTGCATACCAGTAATTACCATCGGGCGACATTTTTATGGTGTGTGGCTGTTCCGGTGTGTTTGGAATTACACCAACCTGGATGTAACGGGCTATAACTCTTCTCACAGGATCGCATACTGCAATTAAATCGCAGGTCTGATTAGAGATGTAATATTTTTTCTGGTTGGCAGTGGGTGAGAAAAATACTTTGCCGTTTTTATCAGGAGCTCCGCTTGCAATCCAGTCGCGCAGTGTAGTGTATTCGCTTGTTGTTAATTGCGGTGCATTAAGCGGCATAGTTGGTATCTGCACCATGCCAAGTAATGTATCAGTATTTACAAAACGCAAAAGCATGCTGCATTCAGTGTTATAAGGAATTACTACCGCACCGCTGTTATTTCCATTCAGCATTTTATCCCAGGTGCTTAAATCAAGGCCGCTTGCACCATCTTTACTTTGTGTGTTATGACAACCTGCTGTTGCACACTTGTCCACTAATATTTTTGCTACTGCATCGGGGTATCCGCTATCGGGAACAGGTGCTTCGCCTTTATCGTGTCTGCATGAGGTTATTATGCCGATGCTTATTGCGATTAATAAAAGAACTTTAAATGATTTCATGAGGAAAGGAATGATGAATAATGAATATTGAAGGAATGTTGAAGGAATGTTGAATAATGAACTTTGAATGTTGAATGTTGAAGTTTTCTCTTTTATCTCAAATAAGAACATTTAATATTTTTAAGAGTTTCTCCCCTTCATCATTCATCATTCGCGATTCATCATTCAATATTTTTTCTTCTATTTAGAAACTATAAATTTTTTATTGATAAAGATACCTGTATTTATATCAGTAATTTTACAAAAATAAATTCCGCTGCTCCAATCCTGTAAATTTATTACATGATAATATTCAGTCATTTTCTTTTCATAAACTTGCCTGCCTGTGTTGTCATATACGGTAACAGTTATTTTTTTGAAATCCATATCTTCTTTAAGTTTTATGGTGATCTGATTTTTAGCAGGCACAGGATACATTAAACATGCATTGTCATTTGCATTGATCTCACTCACGCCTGTATTGATCACTTGTTTATAAAAAGTAAAGCCCCCTGCCTGGTTCCCCACCGCAAGATCCATTAAACCATCGCCATTTATATCATTGCCTGATACTGTTGCATAAATAGGTTCGCTTATGCCTTTGTACGCAGTGTCTATCAAGTTAAAATTGCCGGCCAAATTTCCATCTATGTTATCATAATAAAAAATACTGCCATGTTCGTTACTGACCAATGCTTTTGTATTGTTCAGGCTATCACGATAAAAGAAAGGAGAAGCGCGGCCTGTTACCCCTAAACCTTGTGTTACGTTTACACCACCAAAGAAAGATGACATCAGCGTAAACGAAAAACTTGTAGGAGTTCCGGTGTTTTCAAAGTATTGCAACTTGCCTAACTCAGTGCCAACAATTAAATCTAACAAACCATCTTTATTCGCATCAAACAATTGCGGTGCAGCAAATTTCCCAACATCAATTGCCTGTAAATTGGCAATCGGAGGTGTTGTAAAAACAGCAGGATTACCAAGTCCTCCTGTATTTTCAAAGTAATATAAGTGTCCGCTTTCTTCGCCAACGATCATATCAGCATCACCGTCATTGTCTAAATCGCCAAAGGTTGGGTGTTTTGAAATTATGGGAACGGCAAACAAATTCATCCAGTCAATATTCTGCAAATCAAAGATGGGATTGGTAGCTGTACCTGTATTTTTATAAAAAGCAATACCCGATTGATACGCAGGATTGCCAGCAACTAAAGTATCAAAATATCCGCGATTGCCCACCATAAGATCCATAAGGCCATCGGCATCAGCATCAAAAAAACAAACCTTGGCTCCCTCACCTACATCTGCCATTTGATTAATAAGCAAGTTATCGGTTTGAAAACTAAAACTGTCAACTGTTGCTGTTCCCACATTTTTATAATACCATACGCTGTGATAATTTTCAGCATGACCTGTTGCACAGGGCGAAACCAGCATATCTTTTAGCCCATCGTTATTTACATCAACAAATGATGGGTCTAAAAAAGTGTAATACATCGCCCATGTATCATACTTGGGAAAGGTAGTATCCTGTGCTGTCATGTTGGCTGCGGTTGGAGTTCCGCCATTAAGCACAAGCAATAAGTTATCTCTTGCAGGATCTCCGCTCATGTAATCGAGGGTACCGCTGCCATCAAAATCGCGCAAGGTTATGCAGGCATAGCCATCATTATTATTTTTATTGGGATAGATAAGTGAATCTTTTGAGGTAGTGTCATACGGTGCGGCCTTGCACATCAAACCTAAATTGGCTGTATTAGTATAAGTGATTGAAAAATTTCCCCAGCAATGCTGTTGCCATTCCATTACAAAAGTATCGCAACGGCCAAGGGTTTCCTCGGCCAGGTTTTTATAGCGCGCCACCGTGCCTCCACCCACTGAAAGACTGAACGCGTCAAGATCGCCATCGCCATCTTCGTCAACAAAGGCAGGCTTATCTACAGAGCTTACATACAAATTGATAGTACCTGATGGGGTATTGGCATATATTAAAGGATAGTCTAACTGAAACTGGAGGTTGCCGGGAGTGCTTACATTTTTATAGGCTGTAACACCTGCCGGTGACGGAATAAGAACATTGCTGTATGTAAGCAAATCTTCTTTACCATCGCAATTATAATCAACCAATATTGCCCAGTCTGATATCTTTTCGGGAAAATGGCTGATGTACTGCGGGGCATAAACATAATCAACCTGGTTAGCTGTTCCGTTATTGATGTAAGTAGTGATACGTGCTTTTTTATAAGCCTGGTCTTTTTCAAAAACAAAAAGATCTTTAATGCCATCACCATTCAAATCAATTTCAGAAAACATCCCGTCATTAATTCCACCTGAATATGCAAGAGGCATTAAAACTCCACTTTGATAAAGTGGAATAGTGGAATCACGAATAAATGCTGTGGATTGTGCAAAAACATTGAAAGATATAAAGAATGCACTACAGGTAATAAAGATTTTCTTCATGTATGTGGGGATCACTTTTTTAGTATGACGTATTTATGGATGCAAAAGACGCATGTAAAATATCATAGGTGCAAATGTAAGGAAGAAAAAAATAATGGATGTATTGAATTTGTAATAGATAATGATTTACAATTTTTGTAGAGCGCTGATCAGTTGTGACTAAGAAGAGACCAGTTTTTTGAGCGGAACCATGACAAAGTTTATATGGTTTGCCTACGCCTAAACCTTATAGGTTTTCAAAACCTATAAGGTTTAAAATTTGCCAACTGTGCGTACATTTTTTTCTCCAACAAACTAAAATTGTGCAATGTGAATTCAAATTCTATATTTGCGCCCCTGTTTTAAAAAATACCCTAATAATCAATGCAAAATAAAGGTGCCGTAAGGCTGTTTACCATTTTGTTGGCTCTTGTATGTCTGTACCAACTTTCGTTTACGCTCATTACTAAAAATGTAGAAAGCAACGCTAAAGACTTTGCCAAAGGTGACTCGTTAAAAGAATTCCGCTATCTCGATTCAATGAAAAACGAATCGGTGTATCCCCTGCTCGTTAAGAATTATACTTACCAGGAATGTAAGGAGCGCGAAATCAATTTAGGTCTCGACTTAAAAGGCGGTATGAACGTAACGCTCGAAATTGCCCAGGCTGATATTGTAAAAGCATTATCAAACTACAGCACCGATGCCAATTTTAATAAAGCATTGGAAAGTGCAACCCTTAAAGAGCGCAATTCGCAATTAAACTTTGTAACGCTTTTTGGTAACGAGTACAAAGCAATAGCGCCTAACGACAGGCTTGCTGCTATCTTCTCAACTGTTGAGTTGCAAAGTAAAATCACTTACAAATCAACCAACGATGAAGTGCTTAAAGTGGTGAGCGATGAAGTGAACGGTGCAGTTGATCAATCGTACAACATCATCAAAACCCGTATTGATAAATTCGGGGTTACGCAACCTAACGTGCAGAAGCTTCAAAACGGCCGCATATTGGTAGAGTTGCCCGGTGTTAAAGAAAAAGAACGTGTTCGTAAACTGTTGCAGGGAACAGCGCGTCTTGAGTTCTGGCCTACCTACTCCTTTGGTGATGTGGTTAAAAACCTGATCGAGGTAAACAAAACTTTAAAGGCAATAAACGATCGCGATTCACTGCTTGGTAAAGGAGTAGATTCTTTAAAGTTGGACAGCACTGGAGTTGCTTCTGTTGACACTGCTGCCAAAACCGACAGTACCGGCAACGCACTGTTAAGTAAAATTGATAAAGCTGCAAAAGATACCACTAAAGGAGATTCAACCAAAACCATGAGCATGGAAGAATCAATAAAGGAATATCCTTTGTTTACTTTCCTGCTGCCTGCCGACTTCCAGGTAAAAACTGCCGATGATCAGAAGTTTGTTTATGGCACACCAATACTCGGCTATTGTGCTACAAAGGATACCGCCAAGGTAAATGAGATATTCCGCATGCCCGAAGTAAAATCGGTAATGCCAAGTGATATTAAATTACTGTGGACAGTAAAGCCTTCGCCAATGTTTAAAGACAACCGCTTAGAGCTGATTGCGATAAAAGTTGAAAGCCGCGATGGCCGCCCGCCATTGGATGGCGCTGCAGTGAGCGATGCTTACCAGGATATGGGACAGTTTAATAACAGCCCCGAAATTTCAATGCGCATGAATGAAGAAGGCGCTGCCAAGTGGGCACGTCTTACTGCTGCCAACATAAAGAAGAGTGTAGCCATAGTGTTAGATGATTATGTGTATTCATTCCCAACCGTACAAAATGAAATAACAGGTGGGAACTCATCCATCACCGGAAGCTTTACCATTAACGAAGCAAAAGATTTAGCTAACATTCTTAAAGCAGGCAAGCTGCCTGCACCGGCACGCATTGTCGAAGAGAGTGTTGTAGGTCCTACACTTGGTGAAGCTGCTGTTCAAAGCGGTTTATTATCTTTCATAATAGCGTTGATACTCGTGCTTGTTTTCATGGTGTTCTATTACAGCAATGCAGGTTGGGTAGCCGATCTTGCCATGATTGCCAACGTGTTTTTTGTCTTTGGTGTATTGGCATCGTTAGGCGCTGTACTCACCTTGCCGGGAATTGCGGGTATCGTGTTAACCATCGCCTTATCAGTTGATGCAAACGTACTGATCTATGAACGTATCCGCGAAGAGCTTGCATTGGGTAAGGGTTTACGACTTGCCATATCCGATGGTTACAAACATGCCTACTCATCCATTATTGACTCAAACGTAACCACATTCCTTATTGGTATTATCCTTTATATTTTCGGTACAGGACCGATACAGGGTTTTGCAACTACATTATGCATAGGTATTCTAACTTCATTGTTCTGCGCTATATTTATAACACGTATGATTTTCGAATGGCGTTTGGCTAAGAACAAGTCAATTAAGTTTGCCACTAAAATGACAGAAGGTGCCTTTAAGCACATTAATATTGATTGGGTAAAGAACCGTAAGTTGTATTATATATTCTCATCTCTGGTAGTAATAGCCGGCATAGTTTCAATATTTGCGCGCGGTTTTGATTTGGGCGTTGATTTTGCCGGTGGTCGTACCTACAAAGTTGAATTTAATAAGACTGTAAAAGTTGAAGATGTTAGAGCCACCTTAACAAGTGTATTAGGCTCAGCACCCGAGGTTAAATCGCTTGAGAATGATCACACCTTAAAAATCACCACCAAATATTTAATTGACAGCAAGGATATTGATGCTGATAACCAGGTGGAAGCAAAATTAATGAGCGGGTTGAATATTAAACGCGACCAGATAGTAAGCTCGCAAAAAGTAGGACCTACTGTAGCCGATGATATTAAGAACTCTGCATGGCAGGCAATCTTATTCTCCATCTTTGTAATATTCCTTTACATACTTGCCCGCTTCCGCAGGTGGACCTTCAGCATGGGTGCAGTAGTGGCATTATTCCATGATGTGCTTGTATTGATGGCTGCATTTTCATTGCTGTGGGGCATTATGCCTTTCTCATTAGAAATTGACCAGGCCTTTGTGGCGGCAGTGCTTACCGTAATGGCTTACTCGGTAACAGATACCGTAGTGGTATTTGACCGTATCCGCGAATACCTGAACACGCATAAGAAAGGCGATATGAAATCGGTAATTAACGAAGCGCTTAATGCTACCTTAAGCCGAACCATCAATACATCATTGACCATTTTCTTTGTACTGTTTGCAATCTTCGTTTTCGGTGGCGAAACCATTAAAGGATTTTCATTCGCACTCCTCATTGGTATCGTAGTAGGAACTTATTCATCTATCTGCATTGCAACTCCGATTGTGTATGACTTTGCCGGTAAGGATAAAGAGTTGAGACAATAAATGATTTACGATTTTTGACTTACGATTTACGATTGATAAATCAATCTGTGATAAATTAAAACCTCTCTTAACGGGAGGTTTTTTTTGTTTTATTTCAAAGTGGAAGGTTGACAACATCAAACCCAAACGAGTGGATCCGCTTGACGGATTTTTCTATGTTCCCGAATGATATTAATAAAAAAAGGTGGAGGTATCGGAAATGGGAACGAGGTACAAGCCTCAAGTGTTCGAAACCCTATACAAACCCTATTGTTATTGAATAAAAATCCCGTAGGGATGACCTTTTGGTAGAAAGAAAAACCGAGAACAAGCAAAAATCCCGTGGGGATGACCTTATAATATGCGGATTAACAAAAGGTCGTTCTGATGGAACTAATGCAATGCCGATGTATTTTCACTACCAAAAGGTAGTCCCGCTGGGACTTTCAAACGTTTCGAACACTTGTGGCTTCAAGCTCGCACCAGCCAGGGTATTTGCCCGGGTTGGTAGGAAAAAGATTTAAAAACAATGTTGATAAAAAAGGGTTGTTTTATTTCAGAAAAGTGCAAGGAAAGCGATTTAAGGTCAGAAATTATATTAAAGTTACTCCACCTATGAAAAAAGAATGAAGGTTCCGTTAATGCAAAGACGCTGACAAACGCTTGCCCGCGTCTTAATCTTTCGGCTCCGGTGAAACTCTTTTAGAAATCACAAGCATACCGTTCCTCCTATTGCCTACGTAATATTTTATTTTTGAAGAGCTTACTTTGATGTCATATTCATCATTGCGGAAGCAAAAAAAAGATTCGCCCTTTTTTGGCGCACCGTTGCATTCAACGGCCACGAATTGGTTTTTCTCAAGTGGTGTTTTATATTGAGAGGCAAGGTTATCATCGCTGTTGCATACAGTTATAAATGCTATGGCCGCTACAGTACTATCATCCCTAATCGAGTAAATTAATCTTTCTGTATATTCCTCCTGTGCTTTGATAAGCCGTCTTTGATAAATAAAATTAGTGCCCTCTCTTTCTAATTCCCTCTTTTCAAAGTTGAAACCGAAAACAATTTTATCGTGATTAAACTCTGAAAAGCTCATTTCAAACCACGACATTAATCGCGACAAGGTTGGAAAAGCACTATTGTCCTTAGACCACATTACCTGGGAAAATGTTTTACTTAATGGAAGAGAGCAAAGCAATAATAGAATAAGTGTCTTTTTCATTCTCTGGTTGATTGATGTAAATTCTTTTAGATAAGGAGTTGCAGGTTTATAAGCAACATTTTTGCCATTTGGGTGACACTTCGTGAAGATTGTTTTTTAATAAAGGATGTATAAATGCAAAATTAGAATTTATAATTAACCGCTCACCTCACCAACGTAACCACCCCCGTCTTACGATACTCATCAGGAGTATCATACCCTGTAAACTTAAGCACATAAAAGTAAGTTCCCTGCACGCAGTCTTTGCCCTGCAGCTTGCCGTTCCATGAGGCGGTTTCATCGGTTGATTCAAAAACTTTTTGTCCCCATCGGTTAAAAACAAGCAATGAATAATCGCGAACGAAAACTATAATTGGTTTCCATGTTTCATTAACGGCATCGTCATTTGGTGTAAATGCATTGGGTATAAAAACCTGTGGCGATTGCAATAGTTCTATTTCATTACTCCAGCTATCTGCGTTCATGCTTCCGGCACCTTCCACAGCTCTTATCTTATAAAAAAACTCGCCACCGGTTACGTCTAAGTCTTTATCAACATATACGGTATCAGTGATTACAGCAAGCAATTCAAATTCTGATAATGGATCTTTTTTGCGATAGACTACATAGCGGTTAACACCACCGTTCCATGTTTCATAACGTGACCAGTTAATTGTATTTACGAAAGGTGCGCTTAATCCGTTTAATAAAACAGTGGTGGCAATATTACTTTCAGGACTCAGGTTGCTGCAATAATCTTCGTTGGTCATTTTATAGGTGTAGCTGTACAAATCAGTTTGCACATCATAATCGGTAATATTGTCTTGCGCCTTATGAAACAACGTTTGCCATAAATTAAACTGCCCTGCAACAGAGTTTTCTTTTTTATAAATATACAACGTACTGAAAGGTCCATCGGCAAAATGCTGCCAGGTTATTCCAATTTTATTTGCGGCATTAACGGTGGCAGTGGCCATATAATTTGTTTTTGTATTAATCTGCGATAGCGTACAAATGGTATCGCTTGTTGTACCTGCATCCTGGCAAACATTTACAGTTTTTATATAGTAGCAATAATCGGTAACGGTATTATTGGCGGCATTGCTATCCACGTAAGCAATCTGCAATTGATCATATATGGTATCAGTTAATACATAAGGTGAGCCATTAGTACTTTTATAAATTAAATAATAAGAGAAGAATTGCGAAGGTGGATTAAGATTTCCCCAATACAAACGCAATGCATCATTACCGAGAAATTCAGTGCACAATAAATTCGGGGGATCAATGGCGGGCGGATTCTTAACAAGAATATTAAAGTCAAAATATTTTGTTTTGGGTAAGGGGCAGCCGTTATCAGTCACAGTTATCCGCACGTGATAAGGATTGGCTGATGATTGTGCACAGGTAGGTTTCCAGCAAAAAGTTGTAGTAACATTTCTTAATCCTGATAAATCATTTACTGTGGCATAAGGCCCGCTGATGGTACCTCCCGGAAAAACATCGCCCGAATGGGTGATGAATAATGAATCTTTAGGATCGGTTGCAGTTATATTAACGCAAACCGAATCGGTTGCATAAAGCACATAAGCTGAAGTACTTGAAAGCGGAACGCTTGATACAACAGTTGGCAGAATATTGCCGCTACATACTATTACTACAAATTCTAACTCGCGCCTTACCAAACCTATCTGTACACCATTGCGCCACTCTTTCATTTCCACAGCCATGGCAAATAAACCGGTGCTGAGAGGAACTGCGGTCATTTTTCCTGTTAAAGGATCTATACCAAGTGTTGGATTACCATCTATAATATTGGCAACACTATAACCCGGTGCCCAGCCCACATTATAATAAGGAGCAGGGGCGGGAATAAGGTTGCCTGCACCCGGACCAGATGCTGAATAGGGATTAGGATTGCTGCTACTGGTATGACCTCCGGCAAGAGGTGCATCAAAGCTGAATGAAAGCGAATCGCCATCGGTATCCCAACCACCAAAATTATAATTGAATAACTGATCCTGGCACATGTAAGGTAATGGCGCATTTAAAAAAACCGGGGACGAATTATGCAATGCCGGGTTGGCTATTTCGAGGTAAAAACCCATACCCTCAGCGCTTGGGTTTGCAATATTTATAACAGTGATATTGCGGCAGCAGCGTTCCCATATTAAATAATATCCATGCGGGTTGTCGGGAATAGTAACTGTTTGAATATAGGTTCCTTGTTCAACACAAACATTGGGAGGGTCTGAGCATAAATTTCCCGCATAGTGTAAAGTGGTAATTGTGCCGAGGTTCATTACAAAAGATGTTTGAAGCACATTGGTTACCTTATCGTAAACACCTATATTGATGGATTGATCAAACTGCGCCCCATTGGTCGCCCAACAATCGCGAAACATTTTCATAGTTACCTCGAAATTATTATTTGGGCCGATCCATTTGCAGGTAAAATCACCTCCAACGATATGAAAAGCCTCTGACTGCTGTTGCAGCGCAAAGAAGAAAACATATAATAAGAGTAAATTTTTTTTCATTAAATGAAGTTGTAATTCTTTTCAATGCACGGTGAATTCAATTTCTACCTTCGCGCGCTTAAACATAACGGTTAAATAATGGTGTTGTTTTATGAGTGCTTATGAAACTGAACACGAAATTACAAATCTTGTTGGAATAACAATAAGCGAAAATAGCGATGAATAAAAAGGTGATTGAAAATTTACAAGTGATAGACATAGCAGACGAAGGTCGCGCTGTTGCAAAACATGAGCAAATGGTTGTGTTTATTGATGCTGCTGTGCCAGGTGATGTGGCTGATGTGGAGATTTACAAGCAGAAAAAATCGTATGCCGAAGGGCGCATCATAAAACTCGTAAAACCTTCTGAGCACCGCACTGAGCCCTTCTGTTCTCACTTTGGGGTGTGCGGAGGATGCAAATGGCAATACATGGATTACAAAATGCAATTGCATTACAAACAGAAGCAGGTGTCTGAAGCCATGAAACGCATTGCAAAAATTGAGAACCCTGTCCTCTCTCCTATTATCGGTTCAGTGAACGAAACTTTTTATCGTAACAAATTGGAGTTTACGTTTTCTAATAAACGTTGGCTTACAGTTGATGATATGAAAAAAGGCGTGAATGATTTGGAACCTGCCCTTGGCTATCACATACCGGGGCGATATGATAAAGTGCTGCCCATTGAAAAATGTTATCTGCAGGATGACCTCAGCAATCAAATCAGGAATTTTGTTTTTCAATACTGTATGAAAAACAATTTCACTTTTTTCGATTTGAAAAAACAGGAAGGCATGATGCGCAACATGATCATTCGTAATACCACGCTTGGCGAATGGATGGTGATCATGATCTTTAAAGAAGATGATAAAGGAAAACGTGAAAGCTTATTGAATGCATTGAAAGAAAATTTCCCACAGATAACTTCGCTCATGTATAACATCAATCAAAAAAGAAATGATAGTATTTATGATCTTGATTTTACACTTCACAGTGGCAAGCCTTTCATCACTGAGCAAATGGAAGATCTGAAATTCCGCATAGGGCCAAAATCTTTTTTTCAAACCAATTCTATACAGGCATTGGAGCTATATAAAGTGGCAAGAGATTATGCACAGCTTACCGGTGAAGAAATAGTTTATGATTTATACACAGGTACAGGAACTATTGCAAATTTTGTAGCGCGTAATGCTTCTAAAGTTGTTGGTGTTGAATATGTAGCAGAAGCAATTGAAGATGCAAAAATAAATTCGCAAGAGAATAACATCAGCAACACATCGTTTTATGCAGGTGATATGAAAGATATGCTCACCACTTCATTTTATGAAACTAACGGATACCCTGATGTTATTATCACCGATCCTCCACGAGCAGGCATGCACGAAAAAGTTGTTGCCATGCTCAATCAGTCAAATGCAAAACGAATAGTATATGTAAGCTGCAATGCTGCCACCCAGGCCCGCGACCTGGCATTGATGGCAGAAAAATATGTTGTAACAAAAATTCAACCTGTTGATATGTTTCCGCATACGCATCATGTGGAGAATGTGGTGTTGCTGGAATTGAAGTAACGTGGGATAGCATCCCGCCCCCTATAAATGAATTATTCTCGCGCAACTTTCGGAAAGTTGAAGGAACTTTCCGAAAGTAAAATCAGTCCGAAAGTAAAATCAGTGACAAACAAAACATGTCTCTAAAAATTAAACTCTCATTCATCTTCCTGTTATGCTGCTTCTGCAAGTTGTATGCACAGCAAGCCAATGCTGACAGTTTAAAACAATATGAGCTGTGTTATTATTCACAGTGCTTTGGGTTTCCTGTTACTGCTATTAATAACGACCGGTTGTTTGATTGCATTGATTTATGGACCGGCACCAAATACAAACTTGCAGGTAGTGATCTGGATGGTATTGACTGCTCGCGCTTTGCAATGATGGTTTACAATTATGCTTATGGTAAAACAATTGATGGCACAGCAGATGAACTTTATAAAAAATGCAGGCATATTGATAAAGATGAATTAGAACAAGGCAATCTCGTTTTCTTTAAAACATCAAAACGCAGAATTTCACATGTGGGTGTATATTTAGGTGATAACAAATTTGCTCATTCAAGTTCAAGCAACGGAATTATCATCAGCGATCTTGATGAGCCTTACTATAAAAAATATTTTGCAGGAGGCGGTGTTGTTGAAAATTAAAAGTTGATAGTCTGCATAACAAACTTTGATAATTATATTTGAAACGGGATAAATTTATCCAACTGATTTAACCTTAAATTGCATTTCAAACCTTAGTAGAAGATGATAGGATAGACATCAAAACCTTATTACCTTATTTTTATTATCGAATTGAAATAAGGGTAATAAGGTCAGCTTAACAGTCTGCACTTTTCTACTAAGGTTTCAGAAAAAATTAAGGTTTTTTATTCTGATATTATGTACTTATTTATTCCGTTCGCGGCATAAAATAAATATAACCTGTTCAATTTTATACTTTCGCTTTCGTTATCCAATTACATGACCTGTACTAGACTACGTTTTATTTCATTACTGTTTTTTATCATTCCTTCACTGGCCTATTCGCAAAGTGTTGGTTTGGTCTTAAGTGGTGGCGGTGCGCGTGCGCTTGCACACATAGGTGTAATAAAGGCGTTAGAAGAAAATCATGTACCCATTGATTACATAACAGGCACGAGCATGGGCGCATTAATAGGCAGCATGTATGCAACAGGACTATCGGCAGACCAGATGGAAAAAATTGTAACAAGCGATGATTTTATACAACGCGCCAAAGGAAGAATAAGCGATGATTTTCAATATTTTTATAACAGGAAAGATCCAGATGCAGGATGGGTGACGATAAAATTTTCTTATGACTCAACGCTTAAAATACGTTTGCCCGAAAGTGCAATCAACTCTGTGCTGATTGATTACACATTAATGGAAAGTTATGCACCTGCTATTGCAAAAGCCAATTGCAATTTCGATTCACTCATGGTGCCATTCAGGTGTGTGGCTGCTGATATTAAAAACCGCGAAGCTGTAGTTTTTTCAGGCGATGACCTTGCGCGTGCTGTGCGTTCATCAATGGCATTTCCGTTTTATTTAACCCCGGTGGCAGTTGATAACCGTATTATGTTTGATGGTGGATTGTATAACAACTTTCCGTGTGATGTGATGCTCCACGAATTTCATCCCGATATTATTATCGGCAGCAGTGTGGGTAACAGTACCGAAGTGGTGTATGAAGATAATATTTTATCGCAGGTGCGCACCATGATTGTGCAGCAGGCCACTCAATATAAAGTGCCGCGCGAAACTGATTTTCTCATCGTACCGGGCAATGCCTTTATCGGTGTATTTGATTTTTCGGATGCACAGCAAGCAATTGACTCCGGCTACAATGCAACCATCAAACAAATGAATATCATTAAAAAAGCAATTAAACGCGATGTGAGCATAGATGAAATCACCCGCAGGCGGGCAGCTTTTTTTGATCACCAGGTGCCCGTGATGGTTGATAAAATTTCTGTAAACGGTTTGAACAAAGAACAACGCATTTATGTAGAACGAATACTCAAACCAAAACATGGTCCTATGTTTCCTTATGCCTTCAAGAAAAATTATTTCAGGTTAGTGGCCGATGATAATATCCGGGCAGTGTTTCCAAAATTAATTTACAACACAGAAACAAAATTTTATGACCTGATGGTGGACATAAAGCGCGAAAAAGATCTGCATGTTGACTTTGGCGGTGATTTTTCTTCGCGACCAATCAATACTGCTTTTATAGGTTTGCAATATAACCTGCTGAGTAAACAATCATATCGTTTTTATGCCAATACCTATCTCGGTAAATTATACAATTCAGCGCATGCTGATATACGAATTGATTTTCCCGGGCGCACTTCTTTTTATGTGCAGCCATCATTTACTTACAACAGCTTCAATTATTATAAAAGCAGTAATGGTTTCCGGGAAGATATAAAACCGCCCTATCTTATACAGAATGATTTAAAAGCAGGTGCTTTTGCAGGCATCCCTTCGCGTTTATCGGGTAAGTTATATGCCGAGGGTGCATATTTTGAATTGAATGAAAAGTATTATCAAACGCGACAGTTTTTGGAAAGCGATACTACCGATCGTACCTCCTTTCCCGGTTTTACTTATGGATTAAATTATGAACGCAACACGCTCAACCGTAAAATGTATGCCAACAAAGGTTCATTCATTGCATTCTATTCACGCTATGTTGACGGGCATGAGCATACAATACCCGGCAGCACCTCATTAAATAGCGATACCATTAATCAACACCACAACTGGTTGCAGTTTAAATTTTTGTGGGAAAATTATTTTGCAAAAGCAGGTCCTGTTAAGTTTGGTTTTTACATTGACCTTGTTGGCAGCACACAACAATTTTTCGCCAACTACACAGCAAGCATTTTAGCTGCGCCTGCATTTCAACCTATACCCGAAACCAAGGCTGTTTTCTTACCGCAATATCATTGTTACACTTATGGCGGTGCAGGATTAAAAACAGTTTATACACCTTTCACTAACTTCGATCTGCGATTAGAAGGTTACCTGTTCCAACCTTATGAAGAAATATTGCCGGGCGAAAATAATGATGCACCCACCTTTGGCGAACCATTTGCAAAACGTTATTTCATAGGTGCTTTCAATGCCGTCTATCACACACCGGTGGGTCCAATCAGTCTTGGTTTAAACTATTATGAAAATTTTGATAAGCCGCTTGCTTTTATTTTTCATTTCGGATACATTATTTTTAATAAGAAGGCGCTGGATTGAGTTATTTACAAAACCATAATATAGGTGCCAGGTTTGAAACATATAGGAACATAGAGCACATAGAAAAAAGCGGGTTAGTCCTGAAGTTTAAAAGGTGTCCATTTGTCTTTTGCCGTTGCTCTTTGAGCTCCAACTCCCAATGGCATTTCAAACAGATCATTAATTGTTGGATCTAATTCTGTTGCCTCCTTTAATGAAATTATTTTTGCATTTGCTTCAGAATGATTGTCTCTGCATAAGAATTGCCATTCACCTTCTGAGCCATGAAATGCAAATAGAATAGGTCTTTCGTTATTGAGAACATGGTCACAAGTAAAACAAGCTGTATTCTTTGGTTCGTTAAACCTGAAATTGGCTTCGCCCTTTTTTTTAAAAATGTTGAACATGTATTAATGTTTGTTGTTGCCTTATTATACATTAACGATGAATAAACTTTTTATCCTGAAATATCGGGAGTGTATTTTATTGTTCTTCATCTTTTGTCAATTAGCTTGTCCAGGTCTTCAATAAGTTCATCCTTTTTTGTCAGATAAATTAATGTCCTTTCTTTGGATTGCTCTTTAATGTAATACCAAAAATAAATAGATATTTCATCTTCACTGATACTCTCCATTTTGAATGGTTCGTAATAGCCGTTGGTGCTAAGTATTATTTGTCTTTTCGAAACAATTGGTTTGTTGTATTGATAGATGTAGAAGAATGAACTGTCTGTATCAAAAACAATGGCCGAAGAATTGCCAAATTTTTTAATATCATAAATGTTATTCAGATTTATTAAAGTTGTGTCAGCTTTATGGTCGCCTCTAAGGAATAAGTGAAATTTATTGTCCTGCCAATAATATGAAATTCCGTATTTAAAATCCTTGTCAGGTCTTTCAATTTTTAGTTTAATCACTTGCTTCAGTGATTCGCTATTTGGTTTGCTTAGTTGCTCTTTGATAAAGGTTGTGTCAATAGAATTTATTTTCCATTGACAATAATTTAGTTTATATTCAATTTGTTTCTGTGATGTTTTGATTGAAGAAACATTTTTAATTGCATATTCCAATAGTTTTAAAGTTGAAAGAACGTCAAATATTCTGCTTACCTGTCTGACAACTATTGCATTTTCTTTTAAGAAATTTTTTTTCTTGTCATCTCTCCAGATATATTGAATTCCTCCCTTATCGTACGAAATGAAATAGTCAGGATCACAGTTTGCTGTATAGTGATGATTAAAGTCTAAAAATATTTGATTTGAATAATTTAAATCTTTTGCAAGTTTTTCGGCAAGCTGCCCGATGATAAAGGCTTTGTTTATTTCTTCATATTCAAAACCGGTTTTAACTCTGACTTCAATATTTCCGTAGTTTTTTTTCACCCAAAAGTCCTGGTGGGCAAAAGAAGTTCCACAAGCCATGATTAAAACTATTATCCATAAGTAACTATGTCGTTTCATAATATTACCGCTAATACATTCAAGGATAATTTAAATTTTTTAAAGCAGGGATTACTCTCTCTATCTTCCTTTAACCTCAAATATAATTTTAAACTGCTTGCATGAAAGTGCAAAGCATCAGTCGTGCAAGAAGCATTTAGTTAGGCTTGCGAATAAAAGCGTCAACAACTGTGAGTCGTAAAATCCAGATTGTTGATTTGTTTGGATTAGTTTCTATTTTTTCAAGTGTTCCTCCGCAACGGGCAAAAGAGTTTGCCGGAAATTCTGAAAGATCTATTTTGTCTTTGACTTTAATTTTTTCAAAACAAAAAATACTTGTCCCCTTACCGTTGGATGCTGAAGTGAATGCTTCATTGGTAGAGTCATTAACGGTAAGATGTGTTTTATTGATCGTTTTCGTTTCACTGTCGGAAACAGGATGAGCAGACATAATAATTTTTTGTCCCTTGTACTTCATTACATTTTTAGCGAGGTCGTCATAAGTCATGTCGCCAACTGAAACCATGCCTGCCGCTGTATAAATGTTGATGTAAAGAACAATTGCTTTGTAGTCGGAAGAATCGTTTTCAGTTCCTTTTAAAATTTTTGCTGATTGATTGAAAGCCGATTTCCAATCCTCTGCCTGCAAAAAAGGAATTAAACTTTTGAAGTCATCGTAGGTTACGGTTTGTCCGTATGATTGATAAAGTGTGACGAAAAGAATTAATGTTGTTAAGATTTTTTTCATTGTCTGTAGATTCAAATTTTTAAAAGAAGGGTTACATGCACTTACTATCATTAACCACAAACATAATTATAAATTACTGAGTGAAAATGCAATGCAGGAACCTTGCAAGAGCAGAAACTTTCAACAAAAATAAACGACAACTATAAATACAGGATAAAGAAATGGCAGTACTGACGAAATCCAATAAAACCAATTAAAGAGACGGCTTTTAATCTTACCGTTATTGTCTTTATTAATTATTCTGTCGGTAAGTTCTGCGATGATAAGTGTCAAATTTAAAACTGCTGAATAAACAACTAAGGCGATGAGAAAAAAAGAAGTGTCTTCTTTAAATGATTCAAGTGAGTAATCGAAAAAATAAAATTCCAAAATACTAATCAAAATGGATGAAAGTGCTGCAATAGCTAATCCTTTATTGAATTTGAATCTTTTGTTGTTCCACCAATCTAACCTTGTTTTTTGAATATCCACTTTATTGCTTGTCAAAATTAATGATTGATTAATTCCTTTGATGTAAGTTATCACATCTGACCATTGAACCGGTTAAACGATTGCCAGTATTTGTCTTTGTAAATGTTATAGCTGATAACAATTTTGTTAGCGTAGCTGTCTTGGATTTTGTATAATACTTTTGATGGCACTCTGAAATCTTTACAGGCAAAATATATTTCTCTTATGCTTTCTGCTGTTTGCCTGCCGATGTTTAAATAACCTTCAAAATCTTTAAGCTCTTCTAAAATTATTTTTTCAATTTCCTCAATCAGGTTAGAAGTTTTTTCATCGGGCATTCCATTATTGTTTGCTCCGTCATACTTTATTTCAATGTTTAAAATCCAGGGATGTGAAGCTTTGCTGTCCCACTTAAGTATGTCAGTATTAATAACAGCTATCAAATAATAACCATTTTTTAGTTTTGCTTCAAGCACGGAGTAACTGTCGTTTTCAGTGTTGCGTCTTAATCCTTCTTTTTCAACCTTCTCCACCATCAGTCATATTTCCAAGAGGGTTGAATTCAGATATATAATCCTTTTCAAACTTTTTACATTCTCTGCGTGTTCCTTCATAAATTAAATTCTGCTTCACTTCGTTGTGATATTTTTGAATGAATTTTGACTTGAATAAGTGAGCTTCATCGCTAAAAGCACCTCTGATATGCTGCTCAAATCTTTCTTTAGGGGTTGCAGCAATACCCACATAAAAAACAAATAATTCACACTCTAAAGTATAGACATAACAATATTCCTCGTCAGCAGAATCTGCGTCATCACTTATTTTTAATATCTCTAATTCTCTTTCATACAATGACATTTCAGTAGCGTTTGTCTCGTATTCTATAGTGATAACTTCGTCTTGCTTATGAACCAACTCCATTCCAACATTTAATAATGAAACTATTTTTTTATGGAGTTTATCAATTTCATCAGCTTTTCTTTTCAATGAATCGGGGTATTTTATATAAAATTCCCAGCCTAATCTATCATACCCAGAGTTTTTAAAGAAATCCTCTTTTAGGTAATAAATTTCCTTCCACAAATTACATATGCTCAAGTTCCATAGCTGATATTCCTTCAAAAAAGATTTAACCTTTTCCTCATTAATGCAGTATATCCCGCTATGATAATAGTGGATATGATAAGTATCGGGGTGTTGATTTAAATGAGATAGTATCTTTTTTGTAAGTTTAACTTTAAACGAAATGCACTTTTTGAAAACTTCAATTGCTCTATTGTGTATAGATGGTGGTGGGGATTTTTTTCCATATTCAACCAACATTTCATTAGTTTTAAAATTCTCCATTATATCAGAAATTCTTTTGAAATCGGGATGACGTTCGCTCCATTCGTCAAATAGCCCCAACGTTTGTTTACGCTTATTTTCTAATTCTTCTAAAAATTTATTTACCTCTTGCATTATACAGTAAAACTTTGTTTATTATTTCGTTGTTGGTAGTTCTTCTTCTTCCGATGGCAGGTTGGTGTCCCTTGCCTGCACGGGTGACTCCACGACCTGTTCAGTTTTAGGTGTCAGAATATTTATGATTTGGTCTTTTACAACATTTAGTTCTATCGGGATTTTTTCAACAGCAATTTCACTTGCCCACTTATAAGCGTCCTCAATTTTATAATCATCTCTAAATTGTTGGTCGGGAAAATATTTCTTTAAAAACTTTTCTAAGGTTGGTTCTATCTCCAAACCAATTTTATTTTCTACACTTGATTTTAATTGTCCATGTGTGTCTGGGTCTGAACCGCTGTCCTTGTCCCAAATTGCAAAATAATCTGTGATACCCATTAAACGCATTACTCCGATGAAATACATAACTCCTCCTTTACCACCACATTCAATTATTGAAATGCCACTCTTGTTTAGTGAGATTTTCCATTTGTCCTCGATGAGTGTCGTCCAAAGGATTTTGTCTGAATCCCCTTCAACTAAAATAACATACTTGGCAAAAAATATTTCATTTCGGTAAGTGTTGAAGTGTGCATAGATTTTAAACTCTTTTGTTTTGAAGTAGTCCTCATTTACAAATGTTTTATTTTTTCTTCTTAGAGTTGTTCCGCCTTCCTTGCTTTTTGTTATGAGTTCAATTTCAAATGCTCTTTGAGGGTTTAAAAAATTTGGGTTGTGAGTTGTATAAAATATTTGAGTTGTCTTTGAAAGTGTTTGAAAGTTATCATACAACTCTCTTTGTGCTTGGGGATATAAAAACAATTCGGGTTCTTCTATTGCAAATATTGCTTTGCCTTGACTAAGTTCTGCATAAGATTGGAAGATTGATAGCAGAATAAGATTTTGCATACCTGAACCAACTTCGTCCGCATCAAATATTTTTTCATTGAAGTCCTCCGCAACAGTTATTTGTAAGGTCTTATAAAACCAATTTAAGTTATAGATGTCAAGTTGCGGTTTGAAATTATTCGCAATTCCTGCACTGTTCTGCTTGCAGTAGCTAACAAACACATCATAGAATTTTTTGAATGAAACAATTTTTGTTTCTCCAGAAAAATCAAATTCTAAAAAGTCTTTTGCAGGTTTCATTATTGCTGAAAATTCGCTTTGCAAATTTTCTTCACCACTATAAAAGTCTGCATAATTGTCTTGAACTAACTTCATCATTTTTCCAAGCAAAGTCCAGTTACTAACTCTCATTTCGTCTTTCAAATCTCTCAATGATGGTATGTAAATAAAATGACAAGATTTTTTAAAATCTTCGTTTAGAAAACCTGGTTTCTCATATTGACTCGGGAAGTTTTCCCACAATCTCATTTCGCAACTTAGCGGATTAAGTTCCATTTTAAGTGAAACAAATTTTATGGCTCTTATCTTGCCATAGTAGTCCCAAGAAACAGAATCCTTTAACTCAACTAAAATTTTAATTGGTTTTGATGTGTCGTTAAACAACTCTTTTGCAACTTTAGCTTTAGTTGTCCAGCCGTCACCTAAAACAAGGTCAATAGCTTTTAAAACATTTGATTTCCCAGAACTATTTGCTCCAACAATTGCACATAAGTTTAGAGGTTCTAACTCTAAATGTTTTATGGAACGAAAATTTTCAATTATGATTTTCTTTATCATTTCCCTTGTCGGTTAAAGTTGTTCAATGCTCGTCAGTTTGATGTTAGTACTGTCCTCATGTAATTAAAGCCAACAGTTAAATTGTCTATAGTTGTTGCAAAACCCAATTCACCAAGATAATTGTCTAAGAAAATATATGTTCCATTGGTTATTGCAGATTTATTTTCTTCAGTAAAATCATTATGCATTATGGTTATATCAATTTCATCAGGATAATCAGCATAATCGTTTGCGTAAAAACTCAAATTCTCATCGTTGAATTTGAAACCTGCCATTTCAATGTTTACGGCTTTAATATCTAATGCAGGTTTAAGTGCTGTAAATTTCCAACCTTCAATTTTGGGTGCTTCATTTACAAGCTCTTCTGCAAAAACAATGTTCTTAATTGTTCCGTCTGCTGTAATTATTAATTCAGCAGTATTGTCGTCATACATTCCTGTCAAATAAAAAAAGCCATCTTTAATTTCATTAAGCTTAGGTGAGAGCTTATAGAAAAAATCTTTTTCAATGTTTGAATGTTCTTTCACAACATTAAAAAATGTCTTTTCATTTTTATGAAACCAATTCCAAAAATCTTCGTAAGATTTTACGGGTTCATCCTTTTTGCTGAATATGTTTTTTAAAAAGCTCATTTGTTTACCAGTTATTATGTGTTTGTTTTTAAGGATTATATTTCCAATTATACTGAAACCGGGATAAATTAGTACACTTTAAAACCTTAATTTTTATTTCAAACCTTAGTAGAAAAGTATTGCGGTTAACCTACACCTTATTACCTTCCTCACTAAAATAAGGTAATAAGGTTGACCTTGAGTTTAGATTTTTCTACTAAGGTTTATGATCTGTCAATGATTTTGACTCAACTTGTTTGTGCTAATTTATCACATTTATAGTATAGTACAAGCATAATTATAAACTACTTTAATGAAAGTGCAATGCATCATCGTGAATGATTAAAGATGATCAGTTTGACAGAACGAAATATATTTTCTTTTCGTTCATTTTTCTAACTATGTAGAACCGTTCGATTTGTATTGCTTCAAATTCGCTTTTAGATATTTTGCCAGGATTTAAAAACCAATAAGGTTTGCGTTCAATGTGTTCATTCACCTTCTGTTCAAAGAGAGAAAAGTCTATTTTTTTAGTGCCTGGTTCTTTGAATATTGAATCATAGAAAGCAGTTGTTGAATAAGAGAATGTGCCAAAAGCACATAAAGAATCGGGATAAGAAGTGTTTTTTATGTTGTAAGCATCAGAAGAAATAATTTCAGGAAACCAACCCTTGTTTCTTTGATTGATTGAATTAAAGTCACTGAATTTGTCATAATGCTGCTCGTAACCGTCAGAGCAACCGTCTAAAAAAACGATAGTTAATAAAATGAATAGTTTCGGGTATTTCATATTGATGAATTCTATTTGCTCACATAAAACATTTATTGCTTAGCAGGGTATCCGATTATATAACTTGCATGTATGCCCCACTTGTTTTTTACTTTTCCTTCTTTCCATACATAATTATCGGCATTGGTTTCTTTAGCAATTTGTAATAACTCTTTCGGATCATAAAGCCGAAGCACTGAAACAAATCCATCCCACATAGTATATAATGGAATGAGCGGAATAATATAAGTAAAGAATAATCTTGAAATCTTGAAAGGTTTAAAAAAAGGTGTGAATAAAAAGAAAGCAATCGGATGAACTAATATCATACCGAGTATGACTAAAATATTTTTATCTCCTCCATCAAAAAGCCCGATGGGTGCATTGCTGTCAACAGCATTTTGAAAAACAGCTTTTACCTGTTGTGGTTGAAAATGATGAATAGCAGAAAACATCACCCTGAATCCTTTTAATTCTTTAGGAACAGCAGCAGCATCAACAGGAAATTTTTCAAAATCAATAGCTCCATGCGTTTTATTTTTGATGTAATTATAGGCTTGGTAATTTGGAAATTTATCTGTTAAAGTAATTGTTATTTTCTTGTTTGAGTTTTCTGACAAGCCTTTATAAACTTGTTCAATATACCCTCCTCCGCCCGAACATAAATCTATGATCCTGTTTTCCCCGGTTTCAGATAGCGTTTCATTAATCAATGGTATAAGCGGCTTGTACAATTCTATTGCCGGTAATAAGTATCGCAAATAATCAGTGCCTCCGATTCTTATTACATCAGGAAACCAGGGTAAATCTTCAAATTCAAAAAGGTGGAGTCTCACGATTATTATTTTGCACGGACTTGTTTAATGTTGTGAATGTTTGAGTTGTCAAAATTCGCAAAAAAGCCGACTACTTTTCATTTATAGGGATGCCAGGTGATGATTACAGCAAAAATAATTAATTGAAATTCAGGGGGCCAGTTCGGGAAATAAATTTTTTTTATAGGAGTTTTCAGAAATAACATAATTACAGGTTTGATTTAAAACTACATTTGTAAAAAAAGATTCAATAAAGTGAGACAAAAAACCATTGACCTGATTTTCAAAATTGCAAAAGAAAAAGATGCTTTTGATAAGTTAGAGAAACATCTTTTAAAGACAACAAAAAAGGAACTTTCAGAAAATATTATTGAGTGCGGCATATTGCCTGAAATGTTCGGACACGACAGTTCGGAAGAAAAACTTTGGGCAAAATTATCAGATATTATCCTTGCTCAATCACTCAATCATCTTGGAATAAAGTCAGAAGTTATCGGGGCAAGAGGAAATGCTGCTGATGTGAGGGGAGAAGCAAAACTATATACCATTGTTGGTGATGCTAAAACTTTTCGATTGAGCCGTTCTGCAAAAAATCAAAAAGACTTTAAAGTGGCTGCCTTAAGTAGTTGGCGGCAAATTAATAATTATGCCTTTTTAGTTGCTCCGTTAAATCAATACCCGAATAACAAAAGCCAGATATATTTTCAGGCTGTTGAAGGAAATGTAACATTGCTTTCTTATACTCACCTTTACTTCCTTCTTGATTTTTATAAAGGACAGGACCTGAGAGAAATTTGGGAAACAGGCAATAATATTCAAAAAGCTGTCGGCAAAATTCAATGGAATACTTCACAAAATTATTGGACAGCAATAGATAAATCTGTAAGCAACGCGGTAAACAAAACCGCTGCTCATTTGAAAAAATATAAGCAACTTGAAATTGATAAAACAAAAGAAATCGGTGAAGAAGGAATCGCCTATTGGAGAAATAAAATCATTGAGTTTAGTAAACTCTCAAAAGCAGAAGCAATAAAACTTTTAATCAAGTCAGAAAAGATTGAAGCAAAAATTAAAACTATTGAAAAAGCAATCAACATAAAAATTCAACTATGAACAACAGGTATTTGAACTCAATAACAAATGCCGATTGTTTAGAGCATCTGGCAAAATTAAAGAAGGAAAGCGTTGACCTATTTCTCTCTGATATTCCTTATGGAATAAATTTAGATGAATGGGATGTATTGCATAACAACACCAACTCTGCATTGCTCGGTCAATCGCCTGCACAATATGGCAAGACAGGATTTAAGCGCAGGGGCAAACCAATAAACGGCTGGAGTTCGGCAGATAGAAACAGCGGCAAGGAATATGAAGAGTGGTGCGGGAGTTGGGCAAAACTGACTTTCCCCATTATGAAAGAAGGCGCTTCACTTTTTGTGTTCGGTGCAAGAAGAACTTTGCACAGAGCCATCAATGCTTTAGAGGACAGCGGATTTTTATTGAAAGATGTTTTAGCCTGGAAAAAACCTTCGGCACATCACAGGGCGCAACGCTTCAACAATGTTTTAGAAAAACGCGGGCTTGAAACCGAAATGTTGGAATGGGAAGGTTGGCGGCTTGGAAATCTTGCACCCATTTACGAACCTATTGCATGGTTTTTTAAACCTTATAAAATTACCATCACTGACAATATTTTAAAAAACGGAGTTGGTGCAATCAATGTTGAAGAATGTAAAATCAACGGGGCAAGCCCGACAAATTTATTAGAGTTTGGTTTTGAAAAACATGAAGTGCGAATTCATGAAGCACAAAAACCTGTCGCTTTATTTGAGTTTTTAATCAAACTTACTACAAAAGAAAATCAAATTGTGTTAGACCCTTTTATGGGAAGTGGCACAACAGCAGTTGCCGCAAAAAAATTGAAACGGCAATTTATAGGATTTGAAATCAGTGAAGATTATTATAACAAATCACTTGAACGACTTGATGAAACTTTACCTGCTTCTTATAAGAAAAAGCAAAACGAGAGGCAGATGAATTTACTTTTTGAAGGACAAATTAAATCTGCTCATTTGAAACATTAGGAATCCCCGAAGCATTGGCAGGATTTACTTGCGCTCACTTCCATTAACCCAAAATGCAATTATAAACTACCTGGGTGAAAGTGCAAAGGGCGTTCGTTTTATTCCTTTTTACTTTCAGGATGGTATTTATAAAAATCAGGATGAGTTTGATTTTGCCAGGTAAACTTATAACCGGTTTCCATTATCTCCATGTCCCATGGTCTTTTAAAATAAAACAAATTGTCTGAGTTACTTGCAATAAAAACTGAGCCTGTCAAAATTAGCCCCGTTAAACTAAGCAGCAGTATTGTCAAAATTATATGAACGTTGATTACTTTAAAAAAACGATTAATACAATATATCGTTATAAACCAAAATGCGAAGTAGGTCAGCAAGTCAACGAAGAGCTCAGCAACAAAAATTTGTAATGACATAGAGGTATGCCACCCGTTGCATACAAATGGAAATGGAAAGCCCGTTAAAATAGTATCAGGTCCGTCAACAGGTAAAGTAAACCACCATTTAGTAAAAATCGAAAATGAAATCGCAGTCAATGGAATTACTAATTTTAATGTCAACTGTTTCATTTCTATTCAATGAGTTTAAATTTGCGTTTAACGTACCAGTTATTAGACTCTCACTTTCTTTAACTCTGAATGTAATTATAACCCCCTTGAATGAAAGTGCATTTAAAGAGCCTTGCATGTGTTCGCACTAAATTCATAAATCAATTCCTTATTACTTTCATCATTACTGCATCTTTTGTCTTTAGTGTGAACACAGGATTTATTTCAGTTGAAAAATCTTTGGGCAGTTGCAGGCGGCATTTCGTTGCAATAGTTGCTAAAACCAAAATGCCTTCCATCCATGCAAAGCCTTCGCCTATGCACATCCTGTTGCCACCGCCAAACGGGAAGTAAGCATACTTAGGAATTTCTTTTATCGCTTCTTCATCCCACCGTGATGGTATAAACTGTTCAGCATCATGAAAATATTTTTCATTGTGATGAAGTAAATAAGTTATTGCCCACAGCACACAACCTTTGGGAAAATGATAATCCCGTATTACTACATCTTCTATTGGTTCTCTTGCAAATGTCCATGCAGGCGGATAAAGCCGCAGTGATTCTTTGAAAATATTTTTTGTAAAGCTGAGCGCTTGATAATCGGATGCTTGTGGTAAACGATTGTGAATGGTTGTTTTTACTTCCTCCCGGAATTTTTTTTCAATATCAGGATGTTTGCCGATTAAGTATAAAGTCCATGTTAAAGCAAGTGTTGTTGTTTCGTGTCCGGCCAAAAAGAAAGTCATTACTTCATCACGAATTTGTTCATCCGTCATCCCGGTTCCGGTGTCTTCGTCCTTTGCTTCCATCAGCATGGTGAGTAAATCCATTCGCTTTGCATCTCCTTCTTTACGGTATGATGCAATGATGCCGTTTACTACTTTGTCTAATTCTGTTTTCAGTTTGAAAAACCTTTTAACAACAGGAATCTGAATTTCTTTCTCCAAACAATAAATATAAAACGGGTTGGAAAGAATTTTATTCATCACATCAAAAGCAACCTGTAAATTTTTTCCCACCTCTTCAATCACATTATTTTCCAACCCTGAACTGAACATGGCTTTGGTAATTACTTTCAAAGTTATCCGTGTCATCGCCTCATTGATGTTTATGGTTTCTCCATCTTTCCAGTTATTAATTTCTTCGGTGGCGCACGCTACCATGATTTTTGCATATTCTTCTATCCGCTGCGGATAAAAAACGGGCTTGATTAATTTGCGCTGCTGCTTGTGAAAATCTCCATCGCTGGTAAACAACCCGTTGCCGAGAAATTTACGGAACGCCCGAAAAAAGGAAGTGCGTTTCATTTTAGGACCGAGCGTGGTAAGAATTTCTTTAATCATTTCGGGGTCATGAATAAAGTAACTTTTAATACCGGTAAAAGAAACTTCACATACATCACCATATTTCGCTACTTTTTTTTTCGTGTAGGAAATTGTATGTTTAGCTACTTCTCTATACTCAAGCAAGTCGGTTATGATGGGAATTAAAATTCTTTTCGGAATTGGTTTCATGCTATGTCATTTCTTCTTTGCAGTGTGCTTTCGTTTCTTTTCATAATGGCTTTTGTGATTGCTGCTCCGTGAATAACCTGTTTTGGGTCCTTTACTTTTGCAAATTCATAAATAAAGGTAATTTTTATTCCGAAACAACAGAAGCGTTTACATGCTGTCACTTCCATTGACCCCAAATAGAATTACAAACTGCTTGAGTGAAAGTGCAAGGTTAAAGCCTTGCATAAGCAAGAGTCATTATTTTTTGAAGTATGCATTAAGAATTTCAACAAGGTGGTTTGCTTCTGCATCATCCACACCAAGAGCGAATGAATAAGTTTTCAATCCGTAATCAAATTTTATTTTCCCCGGTCCGAGTCCCCAGAAAGCATAACCGTTATTGCCAAACATTCCTGTCATAACTTTTTCGGTTCTGAAATTCCTGATTTCCCTTACGTCCATTCTTTTTTTAAGACCGATATTAAAAATAGTTTTTTCAAAAAGTAACTCATTTCTGTCGGAAATAATTTTCTCCTGTCCGAAATATCCCCAGAGTAAAATGAAAATAATTGCAAGACCGCCAATGGTCCAGCCAACGAGCCAGAAGGTTATAAAACCATCAACACCTATGTTATCATTATCGGATTTACCAAATGAAGTTAAAACATTTGTTAGTCCGAAATACCAGCCGCCTAACCAGGCTGTGCCGAATAAAAGTGCGAACCAGTTTTTCTTTGAGGGAATAATAATACTTAAAGTACCTGCAGAGTTTTCAATTTTAGCTTTTCCGTTGTTTAGCATTTGTGTGATAGTGTTTAATTGGAGCTTTTTAATGCATGTATAGGCGTGGATGCGTACAGGACTTCTTGCATGAACAAGATGTCAAAAGGAAAACTGCTTCCATTCTCTGTCACCCAATGGTTTTTTTTCAAAGTTATTAATCACTATTTCAAGCATTTCAAATTTCCCCTTACTTATTTTCCTGACTCGCTTTTCTTTTAACGGTTTCAAAATATTTATGTCGAAAGTACACCTTCCAATCTGTTTCCATTGTCCACCTTTTAAAGTATATGCAATAAGCGATTTAAACCTGCTCACGCAACTCGAATAAAATATGCAGATTTCTGAAGTTCCATCCTCATCAATATCGCTAATTGAAAACAAGTTGTCCGGGTGACAACAATAAGAGTCTGAAAATAGTCTTGGCAACGATGTGTCAAAAAATGAGTATGAATAACCCTCATCACAATAATTGAAAGGTGGAACTAAAAAAACTGTATCATTAATATTGTCACCATTAAGGTCGCCAATGTTTTTTAATCCTTCAAATCCTGAAATTAATTCAGAGTTTTCATACGTAATAATTCCGCAAGTATCTGCCTGATATTTGTCAAGGTAATTAAGTAACAGAAACTCCTTTCCTTTAAGCAAACTGTCGCTTATGAAATGAATATTCTCTTTAAGTTTTTGCTGTAAGCTGTCTATCTTATTTTTTTTTGTAGTGACAATTGCCGCTGCATGTTCTTTATCAGCATTAGGTTGTTTGCAGGAAGATGCAAAAAGTGCGAACAGTAATATTTTTGATATGAGCTTATTGTATGTCACGATATTATGGCACGCAGGCAGAAAGGATAAATTAAGTTTTTAAATGAGAAGTATTTAAATGGTCTGACTTCCTTGAACGCCAAATGTAATTATAAACTAACTGAATAAAAGCGTTGAATAGGTGTTTACTAAATTCACACCCCCCACTGTCGCAAGTCTTCCCAAGCCCTGTGCCGTTGCCCGACTTGTGACACGACAACACCCGCCATCCAATTTTCCTTTTTGCTTTGGAAGTACATATCATCATAATGCAACATTTCTCTATGAAGAGACAATTATTTATTTCCCGAAAAGTAGGAATAAAACAGTTCAATTGTGACATTGAAAATCTCCCAACTGTCGCAAGTCTTCCCAAGCCCTGTGCCGTTGCCCGACTTGTGACACGACAACACCCGCCATCCAATTTTCCTTTTTGCTTTGGAAGTACATATCATCATAATGCAACATTTCTCTATGAAGAGACAATTATTTATTTCCCGAAAAGTAGGAATAAAACAGTTCGATTGTCACAATGAAAATTACGCTAACCATTAAAATCCCGACAGCTATCGGGACTTCAGAATGACAAGTCGCGGGTAATTGTCTGAACTATGATTTGTAGGATTAAAAGATTTTAGGATTTAATTTTTTATAACAGCAATCTTTTTACTAACCCGTTGCATACCCGAAGTAATAACACAATTATAAACCCCACCTGCAAGCAGTGGCAATTTAAAATCCTGCTCATTGCTCCAGGGTGGCAGCGTGTATTTAAAAACAACTTTGCCTGTTACATCATAAATAGAGAAAATACCGCTTTTATTTTGCGGCAGCAAATAACCTATATGCAAACTGTTACTTGTAACAGGGTTTGGATAAATACGAAACTTAAAATCTGGTGGTGATAAATTGTTTACTCCTGTTATTAAGCAAGGACAGCCAAGCGTGGTATCGCATCCGAGGTAATAGTTGGGATGATATACGTTACCTCTGCCTGAATAGCATGGTAAGTGTAAAGCATGCTGTTGAACATCACAAGCAAAGCCATCACTGTCAGGATAGTTAATGTAATGTAAATCTATTACGCTATTGCCTGAAGTTATATAAATTTTACCATCAGCAGCCAAATACATCATCCAAAACAGAGTTTGCGAGCCTATATCAGGAAAAAAATATCCATCATACACAGCTACAGTATCCAAGCTGGCAGCAACATTACTAGTGTCCACATTTAATTGTATTATTTTTCTTGCAGTGCATACATACAGGTTGTGTGAATTGCCTGAAAAACTTAAGCCCAGACCAGGATTATATTCAGGAAAAGCAATCACTTGAGGATTAGAGAACATACCTGTGCAGCGGTCAAAATCGAATAAGCGCAATGTGTAGTTGAATCCTAAAGAACCACCAGCGATATAATATAAATAGGCCATTTTTTTACCATCGGGAGAAAAATTCGCCTGGCCCAAAGCATATACAGGATATGGCATTACTCCCAATGATTGCTAAGTGGATGCGCTTACTCCCGATGGTGATAGCAGGAATTTATAAACTATATCACTACTGTCTTTAAATGCAATAATCCACCAATCTCTGCCATTGGCATGCCTGCAAGCCATTAAATTCAGGTTGAGTGATGCTTGCAATGCTACTAAGTTTTTTTGCCCGGGTATTACACCTCCTAATCCACCATTAAGGTTCATATTAATTATACTGTAATACAAATAGCTCGGAAAAATATTATTTCCATCAGTACCGGTTTCATGAAATAAAATATATTTTGAGCTGTCACCTGGCCAGGGTAAAAAAAGATTGCTATGTTGCATCGGATTAGCAGATGTATTAGAACACCATGAGGTAGTGAAAGGATTGGGATTTAATCCTCCGCCATTTTGCATAGTATCACCTGTAGCATCAGCTATCCAGCAGCCATTGCTTACCATCAGCAGATTACCATTAGCATCACTTATGTTACCCTGCGCTGCACGAAATGGCATTTTAAAATTATCAGGGGTAACTGTTACTGTATTCGTATCAAATTTGAGCCATGCTTTTGTGGAGGTAACATTGGTATCAAAAAGAGCAACATCATATCCTAATAGCCAGTTATGATTATAACCTTGGGCATGACAATTAAATGAGTGAAGAATTAAGAAAAACAGGATGAAATAAAATTTCACCCTGTTTAAAAGCTGTTTTGCTATCATCTGCTGATTATAAGTTTAGCTGCTTTAGCCATGCTGTTATTATAAATTTTTACGGTATAAACACCTGCCGCAAGCCTGCTTATATCTATTTGCTTATGCTGCTTATCACATGCCTCCCCACTGTCGCAAGTCTTCCAAGGCCTTTGTGCTGCTGCCCGACTTGTGACGCAACAAGACCCGCCATCCAATTTTCTTTCGCTGTGCAATATTACATAAGCCATAAGATTTCATTATTGAATTATGGTTATTGGCACCAATCCCTTTACTCCTGTGTAATCTCTTGCACTGCTATATAAATATTCTTCGGGCTTGTCTGTAAAGCCTGCTTCAACTGGGTTGTAATGAATGTAGTTCAATCGCTGGTCCTTCATTTTGTTTGTACTCAATTGAATGGGATGATTGTCTTGCTGCCAAAATTCCTGCCCGACTGGTCAGGCGGGGATAGATTTTATTGTTGGCATTTGCAGCGCCTGCTTTCTTGAATGCATTCATCATCAATTCTCTGCGGCTTTCCTGAACATTATTTTTTATAGCTTCTGTAATTTGGGTTGAGGTGAATTTTTTAAAATCCCGCATGATTGCTTCAAGCTCGTCTTCGCCATTTCGACTGATTATCAAATGAAAATGACTTGGCATCAAAACCCATGCATGTACAACTAATCCCTTATGCTGAATGCAATGAATTAAACTTTCAGTAAAAATTTCCTTATAAATTCTTCTTACAAACACATCCATCCAAAATACCACAGATGTTGAAACAAAGAATATTCCGTCAGGATTATAGAATTTGTACGCGCTACTCATAAAACAAAGGTATATTTTCAAATGAATTAGCGAAGGGGTCTTGTCGTGTCACCAGTCGGGCAGCAGCACAAAGGCCTTGGAAGACTGGCGACAGTGGGGTGCTTCCAAAAAAGATCAGGAAATAAACCGGAATAATTAATGTTCTTAATTTTATGAAGAATATTTTTCTTTTGTTAAGTCTGTTTAAAAACTTTCGGAAAGTTGAAGGAACTTTCCGAAAGTAAGACGCATGTAAAACGGGTTTCAAATCATAAAATCAAATGATCAACTCACCCTCAGTTTCTGTTTAATATGTGATTTTTCTCTTATCAGTTCGCGAAGCTTGTGTACATCATCAGGGCTTTTGAAAAATGATTTTGGTATAATGTTCATCAGCTTTGCATCGTGATATAGGAGAAAAAAATGCTTCAGTTCTACAATTTTATAAAACTTATCCCAGCCGCGTTCGCCTTTATAATCATCGCTTTGTGTAATTATTTTTTCTTCGCTGAATTCGTAATGTATTTTTTCCTGCAGGTGCTTGCTGGTGCCAAAGTAATTGCGGGCATTGAGGTAGATAAGATAAGGCCGTGTTAAAAGATAAGCGGCATAAACAAATGCAATAATAAGTACGGTGCCGCGTGCCGATGTGCTTATATTGATAGTTGCCATTAAAAAAATATAAAACATTACCAGCCAGCCCAATATGGTTATAAATATAATGGCCGGCCTTCGGTAATAAACAATTATGCAAAGTTTCGCATATTGAACACGTTCTAATTGGCCTTCGGCAATTATAGTTCCCGTCATAAATGTTGGCGATTATTTTTTTAGTGCAGCATTTATTTTGGCAAGCAGTTCTTCCGTTTCCTGCGTGTTCTCGCCTTGTTCTTTTCCTTTTGCAAGGGCTTCATCGGCATATTTTTTTGCTGTGGCATAATCATTGGCTTTATAAAGTAAGGCGGCATAAGTATCAAGGTAATTGTATTCCGGTTCTTTTTCAACTGCTTTGCTCATCCAGTTCACGGCCATTTTAATCAAGTGTGGGTCATCGCATTTTTCGCAAACATCCCAACTGTAATCATTAATCATTGCCGCATCCACATCACTCTTTTTATCAATCATGTGTTGCACAGCAGCAGCAAATGCAGGCCAGTTTTCGGTTCCACGGTAATAGGTAATATCATATTCCATTTTATAATCCTGTGCTTCTTCGCTTTTGTATTTTTCAATCAATACCAAAACATCTTTATATTCAGCTTCGCTTTTATCTTTTATGGCTCGGTTCAGTTCTGCATAAAACACTTCATCAAGGTGATCGCTTACCTCTGCCTCGCCATACAATGATTTGTACTTATCCATATTATCCAAAAACAGCAATTTGTATTTTCCACCGGGATGAAAACGCTTGATAATAGCCCAGTTCAATTCAGAATACAAATCAGTTTGGTGATCAAGATATGCAACCACTACTTCCTCTCTCGGATATTTGGTGCCGGGGTCGCCATCTGAAACATCTATTAAAAACTTAGGATAGTTCAAATCTAATTCGTCAGAGTAACCCTTAACCGGTTCGCGTTTTTCCATCGCACTTTTAAGCGTTGCTATAAACGGTTCTGCTTTTAAAAAACCTGCCGAGCGATACACCAATTGCGCACTGCTGTTAAAAATCATCAGCGTGGGAAATCCTGAAACTCCATACTTCATTGCAAGTTTCATTCCTGTACTTTTTTCCATATCCATCTTCAAACTGATAAAATTATTGCTCAGCATTTCAATTACTGCACTATTGGTAAATGTTTCTTTGTCCATTACCTTGCACCATCCGCACCAGGTGGTGTAGCAATCCATAAAAATTAATTTGTTTTCTTGTTTCGCTTTGGCTTTGGCCATGTCCCAATCGTTATCAATAAAATTAACCTGGGCGAATGAAGCGGATGCAAACAATAAAAATAACGGGGGCAAAATTTTTTTTAAGGGGAACATGGTGTTGTAAATTTAATTTGAAAAAATAAAACTCGGGTCGTAAAAATCGTTGTAAAGAAAATAAAAAAAATCGGTAGGAGTGGAAGTGTTTATAAAAGGTGGACTGCAAGTGCGAAGCTCAGTCGGTTGCAACTGCAAGTCGCGACCGACACCAACAAAAAAAACTTTGATTATCTTTTCTTACCTTAGCTAATAAGTTCAGCATTCTCATTTCAATATTTACATTTTTATACTCTCCAATTTTATGCGAAAATTTTTATTCACTCTTTGTATTGCCTTTACACAACTTGCCACAGCGCAAATTATTCCTACCACCCTTACTACCAACTGGAAAAAAGCCGGTCATGAAGCTCCTTATGCTAAAAAGGTTTTGAAATTAAACATTTCAGCTTATGGTGGCAATAATACAGGCACTGTTGATAATACTGCCGCTCTTACGAGCGCCATTGCTGCTTTGGGTGCCCATGCAGGCGTTATCAATTTTTCGTCAGGAGATTATTTATTTTCAAGTTCCATCAATTTACCTGACAGCGTGGTGCTTCGCGGTGTTGGTGCCGGTGCTACTACGCTAACTTTTAATTTCAATGGCAACAGCGGCAATTGCATCAATATGAATGGAGGTGTTTCGGGCAGTTATGTAAGTGTAGTTAACGGTTACACCAAAAACAGTAAATCAATAAAACTTAACAGCGTAAGTGGTTTTGCAGTGGGCAATATGATTGAAATAAGAGAACTGAATGGTTCATGGAACACCAACCCTGCAACCTGGGCAGAATATGCTGTGGGACAAATTTTGAAAATAGATTCGATTAAAGGCCTCAGACTTTATTTTCATGAAAAGCTGCGAATCAGTTATGATTCGACACTAAGTGTACAGGTAGCTAAACTAAACATGCGCAAAGCCTGCGGGGTGGAGTGTTTAAAAATGCGCAGGATTGATGGCACCGCTCCAAGCATTAATTATGGTGTGAGTATGAGCCGCGCATTAAATTGCTGGGTAAAAGGTGTTGAGTTGGAAACAATGATATGCGCTCACATTGCTATATCAACATCGGCACATTGCGAAGTTACCGGCTGTTACCTGCATGAGGCTTATGCTTATGATGGCACGAGCACTCACGGATATGGTATTATGTTAGAAAGTCATCCTACTGAAAACAAAATTGAAAATAATATCATACGCCATCTGCGTCATGCTGTATCAGTCAAACAGGGAGCTAACGGAAATGTGATTGCTTACAACTATACGCTTGAACCAACGCGAAGCGAATTTCCAAGTGATGCAGGCGCAGATCTTAATTTGCACGGGCATTATGCATTCGCAAATTTATTTGAAGGCAACATTGTTCAGAATATCCAGGTTGATCAGACGTGGGGACCAAGCGGCCCGTGGAATACATTTTTCCGTAATCGCGCTGATGGATATGGCTTTATCATTACCTCAGGAAGTGTAGCAACTAACGATCAGAATATTGTTGGCAACGATATAACCAGCACAGCATTTTTAAAAGGCAATTATTCGCTTACAGGCACCAATCATTTTCAATACGGCAACCGGGTACAGGGAAACATTACTCCGGCAGGCACCACTAATCTTACAACAACTTCATATTACTTAACTGTATCACCTACATGGTGGACAAGCACCACAGCATGGCCTACCGTGGGTCTGCCGTATAGTCTAACCACAGCAACAAATCCAGCGCGCGACAGGTGGTTAGCCGGATCAGGTTTAACAGTGTGCAGCACCACAGTCACAAAAGAAATGGATGATGATAGTTCGACTTCGCTCACTATTTTTGAAACAGGTTCAATAGAGTTAGTTCCAAACCCATCATCGGGAGTTTTTCATTTGTTTACTGTAGATGAAAGCAGTTCTATAAATATTAAAGTCTATAACATAGTTGGAACATTAGTGATGCAAAAAGAAATTACTGATGGC
Organism: Bacteroidia bacterium; assembly: GCA_039931675.1. Classification (GTDB taxonomy): domain Bacteria; phylum Bacteroidota; class Bacteroidia; order AKYH767-A; family OLB10; genus JAEUTH01. The sequence goes on from JBDTRM010000275.1 coordinate 44,794, forward strand.
GTGATTGATCTTTCTGCGCAACCATCGGGCATTTACATGGTGCAAATACAAACCGGTGAGACAACTCTTTGTAAAAAGATTTTGATTGAAAACCCACTCCATAAATAATTCATCCATAGTTTACAAATCTTATTACTTTCGCCCCTCCAAAATGAAAAACCTTTTTGGAGTATTTAATTATTTTAACTGTTTACAATATCTAATATTAAAAAATGAAAAATTTAAAAATTGCTGTTGCGGCATTAGCGATGACTGCAGCACTAAATGTAAATGCACAAACTATGGAATTAAAAACACAGGCTGACTCAGTTAGCTATGCCATTGGGGTTTCGGTGGGAACAAATTTAAAAACAGCGGGCCTTGAAGGTGTTAATACTGAACTGGTAGCAAAAGCAATGGCAGCATCGTTAAAAGGCGAAGCAATGGTAATGGATGCAGCAAAGGCCAACCAGATCATCAATGATTATATGGCAGTAGCCCAGGCAAAAAAAGGTGATGCAAGCAAAGCTAAAGGCGCAGCATTTTTAGAAGAAAACAAAAAGAAAAAAGGTGTAACAATCTTGCCTGATGGATTGCAGTATGAAGTAATTAAAACCGGTACGGGACCAAAACCTATTGCTACAGATAAAGTAAAGGTTCATTACACAGGTACTTTGATTGACGGAACTGTTTTCGATAGTTCAGTACAACGCGGCCAGCCTGCTGAGTTTGGTTGTGGCCAGGTTATTAAAGGCTGGACAGAAGCTTTGCAATTAATGGCGGTTGGCTCCAAATGGAAAATTTATTTGCCTTATGATTTAGCTTATGGCGATAAGGGTGCAGGTGGCCAGATAGGTCCTTATGAAACTTTAATCTTTGAAGTTGAATTACTTGACATCGTAAAAGAAACTAAATAAAGAAGATAATTTATCTCGAAAAAATGGATGTCAGCAAAGGCATCCATTTTTTTGTTTTAGGATACGCACCTTCAAAATTCAAAATTCATTATTCATTATTTATTTTCCCCCTTTCATGCTTCTCGAAAATTCCATTTACACCTTAGGAGGTATTCCTTTAACACAACTTGCCGAGCAATTTGGAACGCCATTGTATGTATATCATGGTGAAAAGATTTTATCTCAATATGCAAAACTTAAAAATGCATTCCCCGGAGATCATGTAAAAATTAAATATGCACTCAAAGCATTAAGCAACATTAATATTCTCAGGTTGCTGAAAGGTGCCGGTGCCGGCCTTGATGCAGTTTCGATATTTGAAGTGCAGTTAGGATTAAAGGCCGGCTTTAAGCCTGATGAAATTTTATTCACACCTAACGGAGTTTCATTTGATGAAATAAAAGCGGCAGTTGATGCAGGTGTACATATTAATATTGATAACATCTCAATGCTTGAACAGTTTGGGCATACGTATGGAGATACTGTTCCTTGTTGCATCAGGTTGAATCCGCATATAGTTGCAGGCGGTAATGTGCATATACAAACCGGGCATATTGATTCTAAGTTTGGCATTTCAATACATCAGTTGCGACACGTGCAACGAATAGTTGACAGTGAAAACATGAAAATAAATGGCCTCCACATGCACACCGGCAGCGACATATTAGATGCAGGAGTTTTTGTGCGCGGAGCAGAAATATTATTTGAGGCCGCATTCAATTTTAAGGACTTAGAGTTTATTGATTTTGGAAGCGGCTTTAAAGTGGCTTATAAAGAAGATGATCTTACTACCGATGTTGATGAGTTAGGAAGTGTAATAACAGAACGCTACAATTCTTTTTGTAAAGAATATGGCCGGCAGTTAGAGTTATGGTTTGAACCCGGTAAGTTTTTAGTAAGTGAAGCAGGATATTTACTCGTAAGTGTAAACGTGGTAAAGCAAACTACAGCAACCGTTTTTGCGGGAGTTAATTCAGGTCAGAATCATTTGATCAGGCCGATGTTTTATGATGCTTATCATCACATCGTTAACGTTACTAACCCGACAGGTACACCAAGAATTTATACCGTAGCTGGTTACATCTGCGAAACCGACACGTTTGCGTGGGATCGCAAATTGAATGAAGTGCGGCAGGGTGATTTGCTGGCCATAAAAAATGCAGGTGCTTACGGTTATACCATGAGCAATAATTACAACAGCCGTCCGCGGCCTGCTGAAGTGTTGGTTTATAAAGGCAAACCAAATCTTATCAGCAGAACAGAAACCCTTGAAGACCTTACCCGGAATATGGTGGAAGTGCTATAAATTTATCAAACCAAAAGTTTTTCTCACGCATGAATTTTTGCCGGTAGAAAAACATGGAACACCGAACCCTCATTGAGTTTACTTTCGGCAGTTATAAATCCTTTATGATTAAAAACAATTTTTTTACAGATAGCTAATCCTATACCGCTGCCGTTATATTGATTATGATGAAGCCGTTGAAAAATCACAAAAATTTTTGAAAGATATTTTTCATCAAAGCCAATGCCATTATCGGCAATAGAAATTTTATAATACTTTTCTTTGGCATGCCCTGAACCCACTTCTCCTATTGTGCTTCCTAACACTTCTTCGCAGGTTATATTAATCACGGGCGGTACATTTTTCTTCGCATATTTAATTGCATTGCTGATCAGGTTCAGAAACAAACGATCCATGTGGTTTGCAATTGCAAATACTATGGGGAGGTTGTCTTTTATAATTACTGCATTTTTTTCAAAGATCATTTCCTGCAAGTCTGATTCCACATCATTAATCACCTTATTTAAATCAGTAGGATAAAACACTTCAGCATTCACATTAACAATTCGCGAATAACTGAGCAAATCATTTATAAGCCCGCGCATTCGTTCGGCTGCAACAATGGTTATGCCCAGCCAGTTTTTGGCTTCATCATCAAGCGTATCAGTTTTTTTACTCAAAGTACGCTCACTGTAAATAATTATTTTTCTTAATGGTTCCTGCAAATCATGACTTGATGTATATGAAAATTCTTCCAGGTCAAGATTTGACTGTTCCAGTTCCTTCACTTTTTCTTCCAATGCCAACTGAATGTTTTCGCTTTTTTTCAATTGATAATTGATGCGGGTGTAGGCATATACAATAACACCTATGGAAAAAAGCGCTAACAGGAATGTAAACCAGGGCGACTGTGTTACATAATGCCTCTTTGCTTTTTCATTGCTTTGCAGTTGTTCATATTCGCTGTTGATCATGACCCCAATTTGCACATCAATCTCATTCATATTCTTCATGCCGATACGCATTATTGAATCAATTACAATATCTGCTACGAGCCTGCCCGTATCTTTTTTCAGAAGAGAACCAAGGGTCATAAACCTTGTGTCAATAAGCCGGACGAGTTCCTTAAGATTTTCTTTTTGTTTTTCATTATTTGCAACAAGCGAATCCAATATCGTAATTGACTTAACTATGTTATCATCAGCATTTATATAAGGTTCAAGGAATGCCGAATCACGGGAAATCAAATAACCACGCTGACCGGTTTCAGCATCTTTAATGTATGAAAAAGTTTTTTCGAGTTCAATAATTACCTGGTTAATATGATCAATACCATCAAAAGATTTAATAAGCCTTTGTATTCGTGTAAATGACAGGTACGAAATCACAATCAGTACCAGCAAGGTAACCGCCAAAAGATATTTGTGTAAATTCTTTGTTTTCAAATGCGGGAAACATTTTCAAATCTGAACCATAAAAAGTTTAATGCGTCAGCACATTAAATGATAATAGAATTTCTGATTACTATAGAAATCTGATTATTTTATTTGCCGTTTCTTCCATAACCTCATTTGATAATTTTAATTTGGGTCTGGAAAAATTGATGTCACTCATTGTGTTTAAAGGAATCAAATGAATGTGAGCATGCGGCACTTCTAACCCGATAACTGCTACTCCTATACGCAAACAAGGAATTGCCCTGCGCTGTGCTGCAGCTATTTTTTTTGAAAAAAGCATTAGCTCATTATACAGTTCATTTTCCAAATCAAATAAATAATCAATTTCCTTTTTAGGAATAACTAAAGTATGGCCCATTGCCAAAGGCTGAATATCTAAAAATGCAAAACAGTTATCAGTTTCGGCAATTTTGTAGCCCGGAATTTCGCCAGTGACTATTCGTGTAAAGATGGAAGCCATAATGCATTTACTATTTTAGTTTCGGATAAAAACTTAATAAGGTTTAACCTCTGCTTATATCTAAAATTTCAAGTTTAAGAAGACCTGCAGGCACCTTAACTTCTGCCACTTGTCCTTTCTTCTTTCCAAGCAAACCTTTACCTATTGGACTACCTACAGAAATTTTTCCGGTAGCAAGGTCAGCTTCACTTTCAGCGACTAATGTATATAGCACTTCTCTTTTAGTGCCATGATTTAAAATTTTTACTCTCGACATTACAGCAACTACTGAAACATCAATTTTTGATTCATCAATTATACGCGAGTTAGCAACAACATCTTCTAACTTTGCTATGCGTAATTCCAATAAGCCCTGGGCATCCTTGGCTGCATCGTATTCTGCATTTTCACTCAGGTCGCCTTTGTCACGGGCTTCGGCAATTGCTTTCGAAGCTCTCGGGCGTTCCACATTTTTAAGCTGTGCAAGCTCATCTTTCAATCTTTGTAAACCATCTTCGGTTAAATAAGAAATTGCCATGATCTTTATTTTAAAAGGTAAATATAAAAACGAAAGAAGACCCCACACGGGAGTCCTCTTTCAAATGTAAAAATATAATTTATTTCTTAAAGACTAAATCTTACACCAATGGAATGAGTTCCGGTAAACGGATCGGTTGAAGTATAAGAATAATCTACTGCAAATGATTTGCCTCCTTTACCAAGAGGTGCCTCAAGAGTTACCCCTGCACATGGTCCAAGAGAAGAAGTTGTACGAAGTTCCTTATCGAAAATATCCTTTTCGTAAACATAACCGGCACGCAACATAAAGTAAGTTTTAAATCCATACTCAAGACCTAATGCAAATTGATCATTGGTAAATGAATTAGCAGTAAAATCAACGGCTATACTTAAGCGATGATCAACTGCTAATTTTGCATCATACATAATACCGATATGAATAAGCGATGGCAGTTCAAAACGATCTGATTTATTTTCTACACTTAATTGAGTTGTTCCGTTTGGAGCCGTTCCGCGATATGATAAACCATCACCACTAAAACGCATTGGTGCCGAAACGTTCTTTAAAGAAATTCCAAATTTCAGGTTGTCTTTATCTGTATTAAATCCTGTTACGTATTGCACACCTGCATCAAATCCAATACCTGATGCTTTTACATCGCTGATTGATTCAGAAATCAAACGGAATGTAATACCTCCATAAATACGATTTGAAAACTCTTTGGCATACGATACACCAATATTAATAAATGTAGGTGAGTAAGTGCCTAATCCGCCTTCGGGCTGATCAACAGTAGTGATAGGAATATCGCCAAAGTCCATTGACATAATGCCAAGCCCGAACACGCCCGATTCTCCTACCCGCTGCGATATACCGAATGCGTTTAATTTTATATCGCTACCCTGCAGATAAATTGTATGTGCAAAAAGAAGTTCAGTCTTTTTTGTGAATGCCATGCCTGCAACATTCGTAAACTGTGCTTCCAAACCTCTTACACCTGCAGTGTTGGCGCCTCCCCATCCTGAAGAACGGCCCCAGGGGTTAATGAGCAGCTCAGTGGCTCCCGCAGAACCTGCACGATCGTTATTGCCTGCATAAACAACTGAGGCTGGCATAGTTGCACAAGTGATGATCAGTGAACTTATTAAAGACTTTTTTAGATATTTAATCATATAGCAAAGAGGTTATTAAGGGTCAAATTTTATTAATATGAAATGTACTAATAAGTGTCTAAGTCAACAGGGCGCATAACAGCGAAGAACTTTAAAACTTTTTCACCTAATCCGGGGGCATCTACATGTATAAGGTACAAACCACTTGCAACCGGGATTCCTTTTGTGTTTTTAAGATCCCAATCAAGTGAGGTTGATGTATTATCACCTTCATCTGCTGTTCCTCCTGCTGAATTATCAGCTGCTACTGCCCGCTTATATTTCTTAATCAATGTTCCGTTCATGGTAAAAATTGAAACTGTACAATTTGATGGCAGATTCGTAATGCGAACCCTGTTGTCCACCTGGTTGGTTTCATATTTAGAATATGCATAATACGGATTTGGAACAATGTTTATAAAACTCAAAGCATCCACTGCCGCCTCTTTATTATTTGGATTATTCACCAGGTCACTAGTGCCGAATTTATAATAAGGATTACTGTTATTATAAGTTGCGCCCCCCTGAACTGAACCATATCCTGTAAAGGTAAGATTAACAGAATCTGTGGTAAATGTTGAGCCAACGGGATACGTAACCGTATTATAAACTATTGGTGCCAATAAAACTTTATAAGCTGTACCCACTGCTAACTGATCACCTGTGAATAATTCCTTACGTGTATCATAAGTGCGGAAAGTCTTTATAACACGAAGCCTTACTTTACAATCAGTTGCATTTAATGATTGACCCGATTTAAGCATAGGGCATGAAACCCACATGGCATCTTTGTAGCAGTTTCTCTTGTCTGCATCTTCCTGGTTTGACTTTGTTTTACTAACTATCCAGCGGCCATAATCGTATCGTGGACAATCATTAGGTCCATCGGCATTGTGGCCAAAAACATAGATGTAGTGCATACCTCCGAAAACAGGTACCTGATTACCAAGAGAGTCAGTAGTATATCTTAAGGAAGTAGGGTCCCACTTCATATTACCGTCAATACATGAATTTTCACCAAATGCAATATTTAAACGTTCACCGGTTTCAATATTGATTGCGTAACCCGGAAACCAGCTCATACCTGTTGAATAAATATAGCTTGGCGAATTAGGATCGTCACTTGGAGGATCAGTAGGTACAGCGGCAACAAAATTTTTGTTTAGTGATGCCGACTTACGTAAACTAAACTGTTTTGTATTACTACCGGCAGGTTCAGTACCTGCTGAATTTTTACATAATTCAAAAACTGCGCAACGCGTCCATTTAGATTGATCGCTTGTAAATACAACATCAACACTGGCTAACTTATCTAAAGTAAACTGTGGATAAGCAAGTGGATTATCAAGGTTACTGTTGTTCCATTTTGGGCTGGACGATTTATTTTTTGCACAAATTTTGAATGGACCCCATGTTCCACCTAATACCCCTTCATAAACCTTACCATCGTCAATACCAGGGTAAGTTGTACCTGTGGCATCCTTACCGCTTTTTATCCAGTCTTCATAAGCATTGCCGTTAAGATCGGCTATAAAATCTATCCAGGGTTTTGTAGGATCAGTGTAACTGATGGTAGCTTCAAGAAAACCATTATTAGTAGCTCCAGGATTACCTGCCTCAATCTGGTTGGCAATATTGGCCGTCATTCCATAAGAGTCAAACTTCTTGTTTATAGTATCGTTAAAGCCTAATACTTGCTCGCTTATTGTTCCTATTGGTCTTTCAGATGGGCTTAAATTGCCATTATCAAGATTTTTTAGCACCCATCCTGCAGTATTTGCAACACCATCAAATTTAATTTCAAAAGAGTAAGCAGGAATCTGAACAGGGTCATATACTGAAATTTTTAAAGGGCTTTTATTCTTTTCGTAAACGGGGAAATAACTCCTGAAACCAGGGCCGGTTAATGCTTCATTAGCAGAAGCATCCATCATATCCAGCACCAATCCGTTATTACCCTGCCCTTCTATACGCTGCATGCTTGGAATGCTGTTAAGTTCAGCGCCAAAAATCTGCCCGTTATTTTCAACCTGGGGTATATGCGGTATGGCAGTATAAGTTTTAATGTTACTACGGCCCCTGAAAAAAGGTTTATTCTGTGTACCATTTAACGAAATTGAACTTGGAACAAAATCAGCAAAATTATTATAGGCATAAGAAACTATGCAATAGTAATATTGCAAATTATTAATTAATGCTGTATTGCCCGAAGCAAATAAATCGGTACTAACTACAAAAACGTGCTGGATGCCTTTATTATTACCATCAACCATTTCTTGCGGCACCCAGTAATTGAGTTTGTCATCAAAAGTATTATTCACTATCTGAGCTATGCTGTCTTTGGTATCACATTGGGCAAGCAGTCTTACTTTATCAAGATTGCCAATATCGGTTGTTGAAACCGTTGCATCTTTAAACTGGTATAAAATATAGCCCTGGAACTTGTATGAAATTTCTTCGTCAGTATATAATATACCTGTAACCGGGTTAGGGTTAGGAAGTGTAGGATCCTTTTCAGAATACAATTCAACGTTTTCGTTATTATAGTTTTCAACTGATATCACAATTTGATTTTCTAATTCGCGAATTGACAGGTCAGGAGCGCTTGGTCCATCTAATACCTGGAAACAGTTATCAAATACAGCCTGTGCTTTTGAATCAGCTAATTTCATAATATTTACTGAGGCCAAACGCCCGCCTGCAGCTGCGCGCGACCACACCGCCCCTATTGTAATGTAATTAACAGCACCTGGCTGCAAGGTAAATTTACCGGCAGATTGAATAAATCGCCTGTCTTCTGGCGTATTGGGCGGAGGTCCGTCTTCTGACCAGGAACCATTATTAGCAAATTGAGCAGAATCGGTATTACCCGGAAACATATAATCGCATGTATCGTTTGCAGGATTAAATCCATCACCACCATAAGTCATTGTCTGTCCATTACCCCATTTACCTTGCAAGTAATTATAGAAATGTGCTGCTCCGTTTGGATTACCTGTGGGACTATTATTTACGTTATTGTAATAAACAAATTTCGACATGATAATCTGCTCACCATATTCATCGGTCACGCCATCCTTATCATTGTCAATGCCATCTCCTTCGGGAAGATTATCAATTGTGCCATCGTTATTGTTATCAATTCCATCACCTAATGTATCATAATCGGCAAGCGGCCCCTGGAAAAAGTCAACACCGCAGGCAGGTGGATTGCTGCCATAGCCACCAGCCCCGTCATCATCCTCATCACCATTATAAACGTAGCCAAGACCCAAGGTTACATCGCAACCTACATAATCATCGGTAGCTTTGCCTAAATCAGGGTCAACCCAAACTCCAAAATAAGTATTATTTAAAGATTGATTAGAACGGTTAATAATCTGGTATTTATAAAAGGTCATGTTGTTAATTTCATCATTGGTTTGAAAACCAAACGCCTGGCAACGAATTTCCAAGCCAATCTGATCACCGGTGGTTTCGCTGTGTATATCACCTACATCATTAATTACCCACCATAAAGTCTGGTCACCAAAAACATAATCATTACAAACATTGTTTGCATACACACCGCTGAAATTATAATTAGGGTAATCGCGTCTTGTACTTGTATTATAATGTTGATCGGCCCCGGGAGTCGTATCGGACACAACATAAGGGGCAAGATAAAATGCTTCGTTAAAATTTTCGTCTCCATTGCCTGGCCATTCTTTAATGTCTTTGGTAGCATCTGCTCCATTGAAAACATAATCAAAAACCTCGGCCTTTGAAATTTTCCAGTGGCGGTCATATTTTTTACAACGAGCAGGATCAACAGAAATATTAGCAGTATCAATTGCACCTGGCCACATATCATTACCTGTTTGGCGATAGGTTTGTGCTGCAATCTTTATGTTGCCTGCCACATCGGTGCCGCCAATCCATAAGGCTCCTGAATATAAGGAGTTAAGCCCGCTGTTTTTGGGTACTTCATATTTAGGATTAGTTAAATCCCACCACATGTCACCACCTGAAAGAATGGTAGTGCGGATATTATTGATATCCATTTCGGTTTTAGCTTTTCCTTCGCTGCAACCCACTACATTAACGATAGGATTGCCTCCGTTGCCGGAACCTGTATTCTTATCAGCATATACGGCTTGCGTAAACACTAAAGCACTTACCAGTACTTTAATTGATTTGCTATAGGTAATATTCATATTGTCAGTGTTTTTTGTAATAATCTGTAAATTGTAGTAATTGTTAGAATTGCAATTCAATGCCAAGACGCGCTCTGCGTGGCAAGCTGTAGTTAGCCGGATTGTTTACTTTTACGTTATACAAGTCAGTAAACGATTGAACACTTGTGCTGCTATTGATGATAGTCTGTGCTCCTGAATAAGCAAGATATCCATCATCTGACGGGCTTCCTGTGGCGCGGTAAACACTTAATACATTTTCAGTATTCAACACATTTTGAATTTGTAAGTAAACATTCAATGCTAAATCATGTTTCCCATCCTTACCCGCTTTTAGAGCAAAGTCTTTATCAATCTTAAGGTCAATACGGAATTGCCACGGTAAGCGCGATCCGTTAACAGAGCCTTTCATTGCAGTAGTACCTGCCTGTTGCAGGCCTATGTTGTTAGCCTGTGTAGTAATATTGGTAGTAGCACTATATGGTGTACCTGAACCGGCACGTAAAATCATGTTAAGACCTGCGTTTGAAAAAAACTGCGAACCAAACCACATAGGGCCATTATAATCAGAACCCGACCCATAACGGAAATCGAATGATGCTACCAAAGTGTGGCGCTGGTCATAATCTAAAGGGAATACACTTAATAAATTAGGCTGGCCCGAACTGATCAACTCTGAACTTGAAGCCGAACCTGAACCGGTACCATCAGCAAACTGCAAAGTGTAGCTTGCACTTAAACGAACATTACCTGTTCTTCTTAAATCGTAAGAAAGCGAAAGCCCTTTTACAGTACCAAAATCGCGGTTGCCATAAGTGGTATATGAAACAGGATAAGCATAATTAACTTTCATCAACTGAATCATATCACGCATTTCACGATAAAATGCTGAAATAGATATTGCAGAACTGCGTGATAACGATTGCTTGAATCCTAACTCATAGTCAATTGTTTTTGTCGGCTTTAAGTTTGAATTGTTCAGTGTTCCGGCTCCGAAATTATAGTACTGCCCTGGCAAGGTTTGAATATTGTCAGTAGGCCGTTGTGTAAGTATATCATAGTGAGCAAAAAACAAAGCCTGGTCAGAAATCGGAAATGAAAACGCAATGCGGGGCATTACTGTTATCTGTGGCTCATAATCTTTGAATGAAGTATTAACATCAAAAGTAGATGATTGTATATCATCAGTAGGGTTTACAAGATAAGGCGCTATCTGGCCTGTTGTGGTTAGCTTGGCTAAAACACCGGGGTCAGTTACAACGCCACCGTTTGCATCATACCATATATCACCATTGCGGTATCCTATCACTTCAGAGTTACCGGGATCAGTAGCATCGGCTACATATACCACGTAACCATCACCGATATTTGCAGGGCGATCAGGAATTTCTACTTCTCCTGCGGTTTTTGTCTGGTATAATGAATACGGATCTTTAAGTGCTTTCTGGTTTGCATCAAAACGATCAACACGTACACCAACATTAAAAATCAGGTCATTAATTGCAAACTTATCCTGTATATAACCGGCCATATATATAGGTTGAAAAGGAGCAATTTCGCGAGTAGCATTTCCATTGGCATCGGCCTTACTGAAATAATCCTGAAATGTTGCTTTGTCAGTTCTGTGTTTTCCTGTATAGTCATAACCCGCATATCCCACCAGGCCTGCATTTAACAATTCATCAGGGGCAAATAAATCTAAAGTGAAAAAATCTTTCTTATTAAGATAATCATAAGCATCAAGGTCAATGTATGTAGTATTATCTACACCTAATTTTTGGCGCACAAGTTCAAAAAACCCTACGTTGAAATCGCTGGTATCACCTGTTGTAAATGAATTTGATGTTGGAGAGTATAAATATGGTGAGTTGAGTGAATCCCCGATTACTTCCCCATTTTGGGTATCATAATTTTGAATTCGTTGATTTTGCAACTGGCGCATCGAACCCCAAAGTCCGATTGGTAAACTTGCCCAGTAGGCATCTTTACGCTGTTCATATTCAAAGCCTACCTGAATTGCATGGTTTTTAATATCTGCCGACCCTGAGGCACTGACTCTTACCTGTGAATTATTAGAAAAACTATAACCATTTGCCACCCGGCCTGAATTATACCACATAGAGTAAACGTTACTCGGGCGGTCGCCATTTAACAAGCCACCTACCACTCCACCACCCCTGATATCAGAAAGGTTTTCATAGTAACCTTCTTTGCCGGGTGCAAGGTCATACCATTGCAATGTGTAATTCTCAGTGGTTTGATTTAAACCTCCGGCTTCATATTGAACAAGTGTATCAACCCAAAGGTTAAAATAATTAATAGAATCCTGAATGCCATCATGATTGAAATCTCCAATTTGAGCCTGTGGATATCTGAAATATTGATTCTGACGATAGGTCGTATATTTCCCGAGATAACCGTAATCAAAAAGACGGTCGCCATGATCTTCATCCTCGTTAGTGCTATGCACTTTTTCGTAATCGGCTTGTATGGTATAATAAGCATTCTGAATTGCTGAAGCTGATTTTTCTTTATTCGCTTCCGGGTTTCCAAGTTTATGCGTAACGCGTCCGAAAACCCTCCATGTATTGCCAGTTGTAGTACTGTTGTTATCATAGTTGAAAAGCTGGTATTCATAAGTAAAGTTATGACCTTTGTTATATGCCCATGAACCACCGAATGTAACGGTTAAGTTTTTAGAAGGCTGAAAATCTAATTTACCAGACAAGCGATAATTTTGTGTTGCAACATTATTATAATAAGATATTTTCTCAAGATCGTTATTTGTTACATACTCTGCATTTTTCACTACTCCGTTTCCATTAGGATTGGCACTGAAAGGAAACTTGCGCAATGAATCTAATTTACTACCCTTAACCTGGTAAAATCCGATGGCCGAAGGACTCGGAACTTTCTGACTTTCCAATTCGCCAGATATAAAAAATCCCAACATTGGTGATTTTGAGCCATCAGAATTAGTTCGTTGCGCAATTGGTCCCGATAAATTCAACCCAACAAGGTTGTATCCGTATTTGTCAAAAAGCTCGGAGGTTACTAATTCAACACCACCGTTAAAATCCCGCGAAGGTCCTCTTGTTGTAATATTAATAATACCGCCTGTAGCATCGCCATATTGTGCCGGCACACCACCTGTTACTACTGTTACCTGTTCAATACCAGATTGAGGCAAACCTAAAGAGCCGCGCACTTTTATACCATCAATATAATATTCTGTGGCATCGCTTCGCGAACCTCTTACATTTAAATCACCGCCTTCATCTTTTTGATAAACGCCTGCCGAGGTTGAAACAATTGAGTTTACGTTGCGGGTTGGCGCAGCTTTTATTTCTTCCTGGGTTATCGTGTTTTGTGTAGATGGATTTCCTTTATCAACAATCGGAACTTTATAGGCTTCAATTTTTACCTCGTTAATATTAACAGAGGCTTTTGCCATTTTAATATCGTAAAAAGTAATCTTATCGGATGATACCAATACACCTGTAATTTTTGCAGATGAGTATCCTACGTAAGATACTTTAATATCATACTTACCGGGGGTAAGCGGCTTTATGGTATAGTTACCATCAAAGTCGGTTTGCGAACCGCCTGACTGCGAGCCGTTCAGTTCAACTATCACGTTAGCAAAAGGTAACGGTTCATTCGTAGTACCGTCTAACACTTTTCCTTTTAATGTACCTGACTGCGCATGAGTGCTCAGATACGATGCAACAACTACTACAAGAGCTAAGTAAATTTTTCGAAGCATGTGGGTTTCAGATTTTACGGGTATATGAATTTAAAATTAAAGGGCTTGTTAACTAAGTGTTAAGGGTGGGTAAATGTAAAAACATTTGAATTTAAAAAACAAGAAAAAAAAATAATTTGACTTAGCATTGACTTAACAGTTGTTACACATCTGTTACGTTAACGTATTTATATACGTAGTTTACCATGCAGGGTGCCTGAGCAATTCGCTGTATAATATCATCTTCCTTATATCAATTTCTTCGGGCAATATATTTTCACTCAGTGGTGATGAAACAGCTATTCCTGTTGAGCCTGGAGTATTATATTTCGGATCGGTAAAAACCGAAATTACATGTTCGGGTTTTTCAAAAAAAGGCTTTGGAGTCTTTGAACTGCGCATTTTATTTTGCGCTCTTACTCGTGCACTTTCTGTATCCAATTCCTGCCGCTCACTCTTTACTCTTTGTAATGGTTTTTGAATTTCAACTGCAACTGGCTGGATAAAAGGTTTCATTTCACCCGTTAATTGTGCCTGGCGTTTTACTGCTTCCCTTTGCAGTTTTTGAAATTGTTTGTAAACAAAATAAATAACTGCACCTATTATATATATGAGTATCTTAAATTCCATTGCAACAAACAAAGCGATTAATTAATGATTATCAAAGTCATTTTTTTAGATTCTTTATTCGGTAGCAGGAAAAGACATAATCAACACAGTTTTAAAAATCTGTTTCGTCTTTTTTTGATTCTTCACCGGTTGCATCGGTACCACTCTGTTTAGTTTTTATAACATTATCAGCAGGCTTAGTTTCATCAGATGGCTGGTCGAGTGCTTTATTAAAATTGCGGGTTACTGAGTTGATAGGTTCATTGATTGAAACCTCCATATTGTCTTTAAGTTGTCTTACAGGTTCGTTCACACTTTTTTCGAGATCGCTTTTTACATCATCCATTGCAGTGCGAAATTCGCGCATGGCACGGCCTAAACTTCTCATCAAACCCGGAATTTTTTCAGAACCAAAAAACAATAGAATAAAAAACGCGATGATCATTATTTCGCCACCGCCAAGGTTATCAAGAAATAAAAGATTGGAATGCATTGACTGTAATTTTGCCTGCAAATGTAATGATTGAATGTAATGACCCGTTATTAAAAAGTAATCTAATCTTCCGCCCAACACTGTTAGATGTGACAATCAACTTTAGTTGGTTCATGAATAATGTTTTCAAAGTAATTTATTTTAGAGCGAACTGAAATTCGCTGTTACAGGCTGCGCGTTTGTGTTGTCTTCAATGAGGTTTTTTTCGTCCTGTATTATCACTTAACCATTATCATTACGTCAACTTTTAAGAGTGACCTGTTCAATATATTAGGCAAAACGTTAAAATAATAATGCTAACGTCATTTTTTTTCGTGTTAGTTGAAAATTTTTAGCGCTCATTTTTAATGCTTTAAGTATTTTACCAATAATTTATTGATGTTTGCCTATAAAAAATGGCGTTTCAACTTTGAGTAATGCAAAATCATTACTACTTTTGAATCGTGAAAGGTTTTTGAAAGTGCCTTTACACATCGTCAAAATGGTGGAGGCTTTTCTTACTCAAAAAAGCTTTTAAATCTTTAAATATAAACTCCAAATATTATGAAGTCTAAAACTACGGTTTTAAAACAATTATTGAACGTTGCTTTTATAGCAACACTTTTATCAGCATCGGCTGTTACGCTGTGCAATGCGCAAACATCGGGCATTACCGAAAGCTCGCTGGTGTTAAACATTAATAATGGTGGTAATACCTTTTACGATTTGCAGGCTATTACATCTAATGCAGATTTTAATGCCACCAATCTTGGCACTTTTATGCCATCGCAAAGCATCATACTAAGCGGGGCACAGCAAAAAACTTATAAATGCGGAGGGTGCAACATTGCCGGCAGCACCTTATATTACCGTGTTTACCCAGTTTATACCTTGCCGGGGTCTTTTATCAATATTAATATTCCATTATTGTCAAATGATACCGGAGGCTGCGGAGGTGACCAAACCTGGCAGCTTGCCACTAATGCAACCAACATTTTAAACGGCTTGAGTTCAGGCATATATTACCTCGAAGTTTATACAGATGCCCCAATCAGCATTTGTGCAAGCGGGGCAAACGTGGCCAATAATGGCGGGCTGAACTACAAGGCTACATTTACTGTGAGCGGTGTAATTGCACAATATGCAGGCAACACAGTGGCATCAACTGTAACTGCTATGGGTACAGCTAATGCGCTAATAACTGTTACTAATGGAACCATGTCTAACTTATGCAGCAACCCTGTTAATATTATGAGGGTTTCGGCAGGGACGTTTAACCAGTCATCGCCAATTAATTATATTCAGTTTACTATAAAGCCGCAGCCCGGCTACCAGTTTAGTGTAACAGCTATAAGAGTAAATTCACGCAAAACAAGCGGAGCACCGGGTTTGGGTGGCCCCAATAATGGCCGGATAGATTATAATGCTAACAATGCCGGATTTGTGCAGGGCAATAATTACCTTGTTTCCACTACAACAACATCATGCACCAGCACCGTGCCGCAGCAAAGTGTACTACCGGCAGGTGTTGTGATAACTGATACCGTTAACGGGCTTATGGTGAGAGCTTACTATTGGGTTAATACAAGCGCTACAGGCGCACTTGATTTTTCTAACTTATCTGTTGAGGGCATAGTTTCAGAAGTTAATGGTCCTCCCAAGATTGCAGTGCCTGCCGCATCAGCATTTGCACCCAATACTGCCGTGTTAGGCGCTACTATTATTTCTAACTCAGGCGCACCGGTTACTGAGCGGGGCACTATACTGAAAACAGCACCCGGTGCTACTCTTACCGACAATAAGTTAGCAGAAGGAGGTACAGGTTTAGGTGCATTTTCGCATACGCGCAGCGCACTGAATCCGCAGGCGCTTTATTATTATGCAGGCTATGCCACCAATGCTTATGGCACAAGTTTAACAGCCGAATCAAGTTTCCATACACGGTCGAAAACTCCGCTTACTGCGCCCACTGGTTTAACAGGAACACCTCTTTCATATTCATCAATAAGTTTAGATTGGACTGGCGCAGGTTTTCCAACATCTGGCGCAACGCAATACGGTTACTTAATTATATATTCTGCGGGCACACCATCAATAAACAACGCCCCCAATGGATTGCCACCTGCAGCGGTGGTGGCTAACGGCACTTTAGTAAGCACCACAGATGTTACAGCACCGGCACAACCCGCTACCACAGCAACTGTAACAGGCTTAAAAGGCAACACTCTTTATTCTTTCCTGGTAGTTCCATATACGTGGAATGGCACCAATCCAAATACCTATAATTACCTGATAGCCGGAGCGCCTGTCGTATCAGTTGCCACATTGCCAACAAATTATCTCTGGATTGGCACCGGCACTTCATCATGGAATAGTGCAGCCAACTGGCAACCAAATGGTGTGCCGGCTGATGATGATGCCGTGGCATTTAATAATTCAGGAACAGTTACTGTAACCAATGTTCCTAATGTAACATTAACTTCATTATCAGTTTCGGGCACTTCAGCGGTAACGCTTATGCCACCTACAAATGCATTCGCCACATTAAGTTTAGGCAGTGATTCAACTGCTTTAAGCATAGCTGCCGGTGCATCATTAGCATTGGCAGGCAATGGTGCTAATAACATTACCATATCATTAACCGGAAATGTGAATAATGCAATCATTGATGGCACGCTTAGTTTATTAAAAGGCACAACCGGTGCAGGTATTTATAATGCTTCAGACGGTAACACCACCGTAAACGGAGTTTTGGTGCAGCAGTCTTATGGTGCAATAATTAGCTCGGTGAATGATTTGTCATTTAACACAGGCAGTAAATTTCAATTAACAGGCAACGGTTTAATTATTCCAACAGCAAAATGGAAAACCGGTTCAACCTGCGAAATTGCAGTTACTGCCGGAGGTGAATTAGAAGGTTTAGACCAAACCTTTTCAAACTTTAAAGTCAATTGCCCCGGTCTGCTGAACAACATACAATGCAATGGCAGCCTGGTAACTATCAACGATACTTTAACTATTGCAAATACAAATCACAGTGCGGGCAAGTCTTTTGCTTTAACAAGCACCACACCTTATATTTTAAATTTAAAAGGCGATTTAATTATAAATGATAATGCATGTCTCGATATTACAAATGGAAAACCTATCAGCATAGGTACGGCTACAATCAACCTTAAAAATAATGTTACTATAACCGGTACAGGCTTGCTTGACCAATCAGGAAGTGCCGATGCGTTTCTTAATTTTATTAAACCTGGAGGCGACCAGGTGATAACACTGGCAGGTAATAATTCCATTTCGCAGTCAGAGTTTTCGGCTACTGTTAATATTGGTAACGGCAACACCACAAACAGGGTAAAACTAAACTCTAATGTTTCACTGGGCAATTTTTATATTTCAGATGTTATTGTAAATAATGGCTCAACATTAGATTTTGATAACTACGTTCTAAGCGGTTCTGGCAGTAACATTAACGTGTTGCCTGGGGCAATACTCCGCATAGGGAGCACCAACGGAATAACAGCAAGTGCCGCATCGGGAAATATTCAACTGTCGGGCAACAGGGTTTATAGTAGTGATGCCATATACACGTATAGCGGAAACACTAACCAGGTAACGGGTGACGGGCTTCCGGCTTCGGTTAATACAATTATAATTGAAAACACAGGAACAACAGGAAATAATACAGTTTCATTAACCGATGCTGATAGCACTGCATCACTAACGCTGGCAAGCGGTTTATTTAATCCCAACGGAAAAACTCAAACAATTAAGCAGAATGGAATTTTAAATGCACACGGTGGTAATTTCAGTACATCAGCTACCGGAACTGTGGCTTTCAGTGCAGGCACTGTTACAGGCATAGTTGATTTTTATCCTGATGTAACAATAAAAGGCAATGTTGATTTTGGAAGCAGTTCAACTATTTATGGTTTGCTTCAATTAAACTCCGGAGGTTATGTAACAGGCAATGCCCCAGTTTATGCAAGCAATTCAATATTAAAGTATAATACAGGCAATAGCTATCCGCGCGGATTAGAGTGGAGTGCAACAACCGGAGCAGGGTTTCCGTATAATGTACAAGTTAGTAATAACACAAGTGTTGACCTGAGTGCTAACGGATGGGCTAACCGCTCCTGCGCAGGCTATCTGAATATTGTTAACGGATGCTCACTTACAATGGGAGCCATGACTAATTATCTCAATGTGGGAACAAATTTAGTGCTTGATGGTTCACTGGCCCTGGCAACAGGAGCTATAAATGGAGGCAACATTCGCGTGGGCGGCAACTGGACTAAAAATACTAACGGAGTTTTTACTCCTAACAATCGCACTGTTTATGTTGTAGGAACGCTATCCTCAAACATAAACGGAACTGCCCCTGGCGAAATTTTTGATTATCTAATAATAAACAAAACAGGTGTTGCATCGGTTACTATCAATAAAGATATAACTGTTCAAAAGAATTTGACTTTTACAAGCGGCATTATTAATACCACATCGAATAAAGTTATTATTCCGCAAACAGGAACTATAACACGCACCCAAGGCCATGTGAATGGAAATCTGCAAAAATTCATTACCACAGGTGGACCCATTACGCAACTATTTGAAGTTGGCGATACCAGTTTTTATGCACCCGTATCAGTGCGCTTCGCTGCTGTAAATACTGCCGGTAATCTTACAGTAAACACACATGCAGGAGATCATCCGAATATCGCATCAACAGTTTTTGATGGTGCAAAAACAATTAACAGGTATTGGACAATTACAAATGCCGGAGTTGCATTTACAAACTACAGCCCTACCTTTAATTATAATATTGCCGATATTGATGCAGGTGTTTTAACTGATTCGGTCTTCTGCGGTCGAACGGATAGTGTAACCTGGAGTTATCCTGCAATGGGTGTAAGAACCCCCACATCTGCAAAGGTTGCTACCCTTACTAAATTTGGCGACTTCCAGTTAGGCATAAGATGCACCTCTCCGTTGCTCTCGGCTTCAGTTACTAATGTAAGCTGCCGCAATGGAAATAATGGTACAATAACACTTAATGCCACTGCAGGTTCTCCACCATTCAAATATTTATGGTCAAATGGAACAACTACAAAGGATTTAAATAGTTGTGCTGCTGGTACCTATACGGTTACAGTTACAGGCCTGGGCGGATGTTCGGCAACAGTTAATGCTGTTGTTACTCAACCTGCTACAGGTGTTAGTGCAACAGCTTCAAATAACACGCCTATATGCTCAGGTGCCACTATTAATCTTACAGGTACAGGCACAGGTGGCACAGGAATTAAAACCTTTTCATGGACAGGCCCAAATGGTTTTACCTCCACAGTTAAAAATCCTGTTCTAAGTAATTCGTCAGGTGCAGGTACAGGTATTTACCAGGTTAAAGTTACTGATGCAAGTAATTGTACGGTTACTAATTCAACTTCAGTGGTTGTTAATACGGTAACACCTTCTATAACAGGAGTATCCTCTTTTTGTGCCGGCAGTTCTACTATACTTACTGCAGGTTCTTATTCTTCCTATTTATGGTCAAACGGTTTAACCACTTCAAATATTTCTGTTACTGCTTCCAATACATATACGGTAACAGTTACGGCAGCTAATGGCTGTACAGGGTCATCATCTTTACCTGTAACAGTTATCCCTGTGCTTACTCCATCTATTACAATAAGCGCCAATGCAGGAGTTAATATCTGTACCGGAAGCTCAGTTACATTTACAGCTTCAATAAACAATGGTGGAAACACCCCTACATATCAATGGAAAAAAAACAATGTTGTTGTAGGAACAAATAGTCCCACTTATTCGGATGCTGCGCTAAGCAATGGTGATATTATTAAATGTCTTTTATCATGTCCATGCGCCACACAAAATCCTGTTACAAGTAATGCGCTTAATATGATAGTCTCACAACCAATACCTGTAAGCGCAGGTAATGGTTCGCTTATTATTTGCGGAACAGGCACTGCAACTCTTTCAGGAAAAATAAATAATGCGTCAAGCGGATACAGTGCCACATGGTCAACAACATCAGGTGCCGGCAATTTTAGCAACACCGCCTGGAATGGCGTAAACGGAGTTACCTATACGGCAAGTGTTAGTGATTCAGGTAAAACAGTTTACCTTGTTCTCACAGGTCCGGTTTCAGGAAGTTGTGCAGGAAGCAAAGATTCTGTTGCAATAGATGTAAGACCCCCTGTTGGTATCACAGCAGGAATAATAAATAGTGTTTGCGAAGGGACATCTTCATTTACCATTCCTTACTCTTCCGTCACAGGTTCACCTGTAGAATATACGCTTATGGCAAGTGCGCCCAATGCAATGCAGGGATTTGTGAATCAAATCAGCCTGCCGTTGAGCCAAGGTGCTATCACAGCATCTATCCCGTCAGGAACTCCGGCAGGACTTTATAATTTTACTTTGCAGGTTGCCAAGCCACCGTGCCAATCAGTTTTATATAATCTCCAGTTAACTATTAATGCCAATCCTGTTATATCAGTGTCGGCTTCGCCTGCTGCAATATGCCAGGGTAGTTCAACAAACTTAACTGCAACAGGCGCATCGGGTTACAGTTGGATGCCGGGAATTCTTGATGGCGATGCAATTACAGTTGCACCTTCATTCAATACCATATATACTGTTACAGGTACCAGCGCTATCGGTTGTTCATCTACAAATATAATATCTATAACAGTAAATTCATTACCTCTTCCATTCATAAGCGGCAACAGCACATTATGCTATGGAACAACAACAGTACTTAATGCAGGTTTGGGCTATAGCAGTTATTTGTGGTCAAATGGAGCTACTTTAAAAAATATAGTTGTCGGTAATCCAAATACCTATACTGTAACCGTTACAAATGCCAATAATTGCAGCGCAAGTACCACAAAACAGATTTCAGTTCTTCCACAGATCAGCGTTACAGCTACTGCTAACTTAGATACTATTGCTGCAGGCGACACTGTTTTATTAAACGCAAATGCTGCAGGTAGTGTAAGCGGCATTTCTTATACAGTAGCATCAACAACCTTTGCACCGATTTCAGGCACAGGAACTAAGGTAACTTTAGGCGATGATCAAATGAGCGGAGCGCTTCCTATCGGGTTTAATTTCTTGTTTTACGGAACTACTTACAATAATTTTTATATTTCATCAAACGGATTTATAACTTTTAATTCAGGTAGTAATGACGGATGCTGCCAGGGGCCGCCCATTCCTAATAACAATAATGGGAATGTATCAAATATAATTTCACTTGCGTGGAATGATTTAACTGCGGCCGGTGGTACAGTTGATTATTTTACAACTGGTATTGCACCCAATAGAAAGCTTGTAGCAAGGTTCAATATTTTTCATATCAATGGCGACCCTGTAATAACCCAGGCAATTTTATTTGAAGGAACCAACTATATTGAAATTCACTCCACGAGTATCCCTAACATGCTATATGCTGATCCAAGTTATATTTCAACTATGGGCGTGGAGAATATCGGGGGAACAATTGCTACAACCGTTCCGGGGCGTAATGGTGCCGGCTGGGCTGCAACCAATGATGCCTGGAAGTTTACACCTTATGCTTCTTATAATTATTCATGGGGGCCGCTTACAGGAATAATAAATGCAAATATTAAAAATCCCGCAGCCGTTCCTTTGAGTTCAACAACATATATAGTAACAGCTACAGCATACAATGGTTGCACGGGCACTGCCTCCAAATTTATTTATGTTAATCAACCAGGTTCATTAACTGTCTTTTCATCTGCTACATCAATAAATTGTAATGCCGGTACCGCTAACGTTACCATAAATGCCTTAGGTGGCGTGCCTCCGTATTCAGGAACAGGCAGCTTTGCAGTTAATGCAGGAACCTATACTTATACAGTTACTGATGTTATGGGAAATACATCCACTGCAAATGTTACTATTAATCAACCGCCTTTGCTGGTTGCATCATCATCAGCAACAGCTATATCATGTAACGGGGGAAGCGCAACAGTTACCGTGAGTGCAAGTGGTGGAACACCTCCTTATTCAGGTGCCGGGACGTTTACTGTTACAGCAGGTACATATTCTTATACAATAACTGATGCTAAAGGTTGTACCTCAATAACTACAGTAATCGTAAGCCAACCAAACGTGCTTGCAGTTACATCGCAGGCAACTCCGATTAATTGTTACGGAGCGCTCTCAACTGCAAATGTAGCTGCAACAGGAGGCACTACACCCTACAGCGGAACAGGAAATTATAATGTCAATGCCGGAACCTATACCTATACAGTTACTGATGTAAAAGGATGTTCGGCAAGCACTGCGATAACTATAAATCAACCGGCTCCGTTAGTGGCCAATTGTTATGCATTCACCACCGTTTGCTATGGTGATAGTTCAACAGTAACCATAATAGCGTCAGGTGGAACACCGCCATATACCGGCACAGGAAATTACAAAGTGCCTGCCGGAACTTACAATTTTGTTGTTACCGATAGTAAAGGATGTACATCAACAACGGTTATTACCATCAACCAGCTTTCACAAATATTGAGTACGGTAAATCTTTTGCAAAATGTATCGTGTTATGGTAAGAGTGATGGAAAAATAACAGTTACGGCAAGCAATGGTAGTGCTCCATATATTTATTTATGGAACAATGGTGCCACCACTAAGCTATTAACAGGCTTGACAGCCGGAACCTACACAGTAAATATTATGGATAATAACGGTTGCTCCATAAGCCAGTCTTATTCATTAACACAGCCTGATGATATTATCATTTCGGGCACTTCGTCAAACATTAGTTGTAATGGTGCAGCTAATGGTTCCGTTGGAATTGCTGCAACAGGTGGCGTTTCTCCATACATTTATCTTTGGAATAACGGAAATACTTTAGCGGTAATGAATTCCCTTTCCCCAGCAACCTATAAGGTTACAGTTACCGATGCCTCAGGTTGTACAACATCAAGTACTTTTGTATTAACACAGCCGCCAGCAATTACTGCAACCGGGAACAGTACAAACGTATCATGCTTTGGCGACAATAACGGAACAACAAGTGTTAACGCATCAGGAGGTACTGCACCTTACAGTTATTCATGGAGTAATGGTTCAACTTTAACCAGCCTGACCGGCTTAACAGCAAATAATTATACCGTAACTATAATTGATGCCAATGGTTGTTCATTTACAAAAACGAATTCGGTTACAGAACCTGCATTACTTGCAGTGACTGACTCGGAAACTAACGTGAGTTGTAATGGAGGTAGCAATGGCAAGGCAACAGCTTTCCCCACAGGCGGTTCAATGCCTTATACTTATCAATGGAGCAATGGCGTAACAAATAAAGTTGCAGGCGGATTGGTGGCTGGAACCTACACGATAACTGTTACTGACAATCATGGATGCACCCAAACAAATGTTTCAGTTATTACACAACCGACTTTATTAACTGCAACCTGCAATGGAACAAATATCACTTGTAATGGCATGGGTAACGGTTCAATAAACATCAATGCTTCGGGTGGTACCATGCCCTATACTTACCTATGGAGCAATGGTGCTACTACCACTTCCATAAACAATTTGGTGCCAGGCTTCTATACAATAATGGTAACGGACATGAATGCTTGTAAGGTAAGTACAAATTTCACAATTGCACAGCCTGCTGTTTTATCAGCAACAATTACCTCAACAAATATTAATTGCTATGGTTCGGCATCCGGAAGTGCTTCAATAACCCCATCAGGCGGAACGCCACCTTATGCTTACGCATGGAATACGGGAGCAATAACTACCGCTTTAAATAACCAGGGAGCGGGTACCTACACGGTAACAGTTACTGATGCAAAAGGTTGTTCTGCAACTAAATCAACTATTTTATCACAGCCTGCATTGCTTGTCAATACATTTTCACAGGTTAATGTGACATGCAACGGCTTCAGTAACGGATCAGCAACTGCAAATATCACAGGGGGAAGTACACCTTATTCTTATTTATGGAATATAGGCGCTACTACGAAAACTGCCGGTGGGCTTGCAGCGGGCACCTATACTGTAACAGTTACTGATAACAAGGGTTGTATTAATACCGGCATAATTGCAGTAACTCAACCAACTGTTTTAATCAATACCCCGGCAATCAACAATGTTACTTGTAATGGTTCAGGCAATGGTTCCATTATAAGTGCCGTAACAGGAGGCACTGCGCCATACTCCTATCTCTGGAATGGAGCAAATACTACCTCTTCTCTTACAGGTCTATCTCCGGGTAATTACACTGTAACAGTTACAGATGGTAACGGTTGCACGAATAAAATCACCAGTTCAATAACTCAGCCTTCTCCAGTTACAATATCAGGCACCGGCACTAATATAACCTGCTTCGGAGCCGGAAATGGTAGTGCGTCTGCAATTACTAATGGTGGCACTTCACCTTATACTTATTTGTGGAACACATCAGCAGTAACATCATTGTTGAGTAATCTTCTCCAGGGTGCCTATACGGTTACAGTTACTGACAGCAAAGGATGCACGGCCAATAAAACCTATAATATTTCGGAGCCTGTAGTGCTGTCACTTACAACAACGCAAACAAACGTTTTATGCAATGGGGCCAATACCGGATCAGCAACTGCTAATCCTTCAGGAGGCAATATGCCATATTCTTATCTTTGGAATACCGGTGCTACCACAAAAGTACTTGGTAATATCGGAGCGGGTAATTACACAGTTACAGTTGTTGATAATAAAGGATGTACTGTTTCACTTAGTACTTTAATTACTGAGAATCCGCCACTTGCTTATATGACCAATTTATTAAAAAATGTTAGCTGTAATGGAGGTAATAACGGGAAGATTGATCTATCGGTTACAGGGGGAGTTACTCCCTATACTTATAGTTGGAGTAATGGTGCTACTACAAAAGTTATCAGTGTACTATCTGCCGGCTCTTATACTATAACTACTACCGATAATAAAGGATGTACAAAGACAGGAAGTTATCCTGTTACTGAACCCCCTATTCTTGCTATAGCAATGTCTAAAACCAATCCATCAATGGGAGGTAATAATGGCACAGCAACTGGAAATCCTTCAGGTGGAACTTCGCCTTATACCTATTCATGGAACACTTCACCCATAAAAACAACTGCTACCATCAGCGGTTTGGGTTCGGGTACATATACGATAACAGTTACCGATTTTAACGGCTGTACCCAAACAGGTTCAGTAACATTAGTAGCCAACCGTTATGCTGCTGATCCTAATGTTCCAGGTGATTTAATAATTAATGTGATGCCTAATCCTAATAATGGACAGTTTATGTTGAAGATAAATTCCATATCAGATGGATATGCCGCAGTGCAATTGACTGATGCAACTTCAAGGATAGTTTACAACGAAAAAATTTCGCTGAATGCCGGTTTAACTGAAAAAAGCATTAACGTAAGTTCAATCGCCAAAGGCATTTATTTACTTAAGGTAACCACTGATAATAAATGGCAAGTGATACAATTGGTTGTTAAATAAGTTTTTATTCAAATTTTTAAATCCAAATGCCTATGAGAGAAAAAAATTTTTTATCCGTAGTTTTTCGTAAGGTTAACGGTGCTTACATTTGGTTCAGATGCAAAGATCAGTTCTATGATCTGCATCCGCCTTAGCTGACGGAATTTGCAAATTGCTGAAATTGCAGATTGCATAGCAAATGAAAAATGCTGTATAATTTCGAAATATTTTCAGACTGGAAACTCCGAAAATGATGCAGCCGGTTTTAACTTTCCACTCTTTAATCATTATCTATGAACTAAAAAAGAAAAGTAACAAACAGCATTTACAGGATTCATGTCTCGAGCGTGGATCCTTTTTTATTTTACATAATTTGTTTTTAAAATTTGCTTGTTGAAAATAATAGCACGTGCCATTAAAGATGAAACTGAATAGGATTATGTTTGCATTGAACTAATCAAAATTCTATTTGATAGTATTATTTAAATGCAATGAAAAGAGCAATTTATTCAATAGCACTACTCATATTATCGAATGTATTTATGACACTTGCCTGGTATGGGCATTTAAAGTTCAAGCAGATGAATTGGTTCAGCAGTTTAGGTTTAATAAGCATAATTTTTATTAGCTGGGGCATTGCGCTTTTTGAATATTGTTTCCAGGTACCGGCTAACCGTATTGGCTTTGCTGAAAATGGCGGCCCGTCTAATTTATGGCAGTTAAAAGTAATTCAGGAAGTTATTACATTAATTGTATTTACCATTTTTACAATATTGATTTTCAAAGATCAAGTTCTGAGAACAAATCATATAATCGGTTTCTGCTTTTTGATATTGGCAGTTTATTTCATTTTTAAGAAATGAACAGGACTTAATAATACATGAAAAATGACATTCCTGAGAACCCAATCCTTTAAAACTCATCCAGGTTGCTTAAGTTAATAATGAACTTTGACTGATCAGAAAAGGGTTGGTGATTTTCCCAGTTAAGCGAGAATATTTTTTTGAGGATGATTTTCTGATTATTAAAATTGAATTGTTTGCGCATGAAAAGGTTTGCACCTTTTTCATAATACAAATCGCTGTCTTTTTTATTCAGAGAGTTGGTAAAAACTACCACCGGAATGTTTTTCAATCTCTCCGACATTCTTATTTCGCTCATGCAATCATTGTTATTACCTGAGTGAAGACTCAGGTCAAGAAATATAATATCAGGCAATTTTAATGATGTGTCGTTAAGCGTACTCATAAGGTCATCCCCGTTAGTTACAAAACTCAGTTTGATTTTACTGCTCAATTCACCAAGAGTCTCCTGAAAAATAAGCTGTTCTTCATTATCATCGTCTGCAAGTAAAATATGCAGTAATTGTGGGGGGATTTCCATTAAAAGATTCAAAAATTTGGGGAAACAATTGCGGGCAAAGAAAATAAAATTCTTATAAGTTATATATAATTATGTTTGCTCAATTAAACAAGCAGCATGGTATAAAAATTGGAATCTGAGGAATTTTTCATGATATCCAAATTACCTATAAGGTAACGGTTAAAACTACCCAGGTTTAAAATTGAATATTAAACAGCAAGTCAACTTAGGTTAATTACATCCGTTGAATAAATGATTATTAAGCTAACAAAACAGTTCCACGCATTTTTTGAGAGTGAAAAATCAGGAGGTATCCTGCTGATCTTATGCACGATTGTTTCGCTGACCTTGGCCAATTCAGCATTTTCTGAAGATTATATTGCTATGTGGCATTTCCCGGTCGGTAGTCATAGTTTTGCTCACTGGATCAATGATGGTCTGATGGCAATTTTCTTTTTACTCATAGGTCTTGAATTAGAACGCGAGGTTTATAACGGAGAACTATCCTCCCTTAAAACTGCATCACTCCCTGCTATTGCTGCATTAGGAGGAATATTGGTTCCGGCAGGCATTCACTTGTTTTTCAATCATGGGAGTGCAACACAGGCTGGTGCAGGTATTCCTATGGCCACTGATATTGCCTTCGCTATTGGTGTATTGTCCCTGTTAGGCAATCGCATTCCGGTTTCTCTCAAAGTTTTTTTAACAGCCCTTGCCGTAATTGATGATTTGGGTGCCATCGCTGTTATTGCAATTGCTTACACAGATGATCTTTCCTGGATATATTTTACACTATCACTGGCAATTTTTTGCGTGCTATTTGTCTTTAACAGGCTTAAAGTTCATAAATTCTTGCCTTATCTTATCGGTGGAATAGCTATGTGGTACTTTATGCTCAATTCAGGAGTTCATGCTACGGTTGCAGGCGTGCTGCTGGCATTTGCAATTCCGTTTGGTGACGGTAGTGAAAAAACACTTTCTTATAAAGTGCAGCATTTTCTGCATAAACCTGTTGCCTTTATAATTCTTCCGCTTTTTGCATTAGCCAATACCTGTTTTGTTATTGAGACAAACTGGTATAAGGGACTTCTTGAATCAAATAGTTTGGGAATTATTATTGGTTTGACTGCGGGTAAGCCTATAGGTATTGTGTTATTCACCTTTGCCGCAGTTACTGCTGGTGTTTGCACCTTACCCGAAGATGTAAGCTGGCGTCATATTATTGGAGTCGGTTTTTTAGGAGGCATTGGTTTTACGATGTCAATCTTTATCACATTACTTGCATTTAATCAAAGCGTGCAAATTGACGAATCTAAAATCGCTATTCTCATTGCTTCTGTTGTTTCCGGAGCGATAGGATATTTTTGGCTTTTGAATACAGCAAACGCTACTGAGAAGGAGTAATTTTAAAAAGATTTTAAAAATCAGAGAAAGTCTCTGTTGGTTGTGGCCTGTGAACCCTGAAAAATAGTAGAATCCTAAAAATAATTATAATGTTATGTTAATGTCATATTAACAATGCCTGTTGAAAACTTCACTAAAAAAATGGCGAAAAAGTATTTATTGATGGTAAATTTGCACAGAAAATATTTTCAAATCAAAAAACCATGAAGCAAACAGAAAATTTCAGCAAAGCAAAAGGGGCGCCTGCAGTTCATCACGGTGAAGTAATCGTTCAGAAAAAAGCAAATCCAAAATTAGCAGATGTTAATTCTAATGAAGTACCTGCAAATCCATCTTTAATGCTATGGGCATTATTAGGTTTTTCGGCAGATCATTCTTATCTGTTCACTCCGTTATCGTGAAGTAAAAGGATTATCACATTTAAATATTAAGAAGTAAAAAATCGCCTTTGGATTCAGACAATCCAGGGCGATTTTTCATTTACAATAAAATTTTCTTTAGAAGAGTGAGGCATAAACTCTTTCCAGTTAATGGCAAGTATTTTCCTGAAAATATGCTTCTGAACATTGTAGTCAGTGGGTTTACGTAGATAAAGATTTGCTCCCTTATTGTAAGTTTCGATAATGTCTTTTTCATTACCAGAAGTAGAAAAAATAACTACAGGTATATGTTTTAGCTTTTTATTGGCTCTTATTTCAGTGAGACATTCAGTGCCACCTTTATATGGCATATTCAGATCAAGAAAGATTACATCCGGAAGCCACTCAGCTTCGCTGAGTGCATGCATTAATTGAAATCCGTCCTTCACAGTAGAAAGTTCAACGTTTAAGCCTATCTCAATAATAGTTTCCTTAAAAAGATTCCGGTCATCTTCATCGTCATCGGCTAGCAACAAATGAATTATTGGAGGTTTTTCGTCTTCAGCCATATTTTCAATTTTTATTAATGTTTGCCATTAGATGCTTTACAACCCAATAGGTTTTACTGCGAAAAGGGGGTAAGAAACGCCTGATTTTAACGTTAGGTTTCGCCAAATGTAAGCATGTTTCTTAAATATTAAAATATTTATGGGTATTCAACTTCTTTGATAAAACGAATAAACAGGAATTCACCCGAAGACAAATAAATGATATTAACATATAATAAAATGATATTCACCTATTATAATTAAACATTTAATTTGTTTTGTAAGAAATATGCATTACCTTTGGCCATAGAATTTTAAAGTTTTACACAGAATAGTTTTGTTTTAACAACTAATTATAAAAATGCATCACACTAAATAATTTTTATCATGGTTAATTTATCTTCTTTATTAAATGCATTAATAGCTGTTCTCTCACCCCGCACTAAATTAGGGATTATTCAGGTTCGCAGGCCAAAACGTGCCGGCTGGTATTGGCCAATAGTTATCAGTTTGGTTTATTTCACTTTGCTAATTTCTTTAACGAATAACGACTAACTAATTAAATGCAATAAAATCAATTGACCAGGTATGGTTATCCTCAGCCTTTAAAATGTAGCTGCTACCAAAAAAAAGGCTAAGGGTAATTCAACAAGAAATTCTAATCATACCGTAAGGTATCCGTTTACCCCTGGTTCTTTCGGTCGGCAAAAATGCCGGCCGCTTTTCATTTATAGGGATGTTGTTAAATCATCATAATTCCTTTTTAATTCTCATCATAAAAAATCCTCTTCAAAAAAAATTGAAGAGGATTTTTAAAATCAATTAATATCAAACATTATTTTTTTACTGTACCTGCTTCTATAATGAAATCAATTCTGCGATTAAGATAATCTGTGGCTTTTGAATCTTTGCTTGCGAGAGGTTCATTTTTACCTTTAGAAACAGTAAGTAAACGAGCAGGGTCAATTCCATAAACTTTTACCAGATGCTCTTTTGCAGCTTCGGCACGTCTCATACCTAATTTATCATTCAATTCAACACCACCTTGCTGATCGGTGCTGCCTGTAATTTTAACCACTAAGTCAGGATTCATCTTCATAACACGTGCAACAGTGAGAAAGCGGTCATAATAAATTGATTTAATGTCTGTTTTGTTTACATCAAAAAACACGGATGGAAAGAATCCTACTCCGCCATTATTATTGGTTACATTTTCGTTGTTGATATTAATAGTGTCGCCACCCCTGCCTCCAATTGAAATTCCCTGAAAATTGACTAATGTGCCACCAGTAGTATTATTTTCTTTGTCTCTGCTATCAGGCACACCATCACCATCAGTATCTATTTCCTTGCCCGTACCATCCACCTTTGCACCGCGTTCGCTATATGGATCAGCATCGGTTGCATCGGCTAAGCCATCACCATCAGTATCAATTAAAGTACCGTCACCATATACCTTTGCACCGGCTGGTGTGGTATTGTCCTTATCAAAAATGTCAGCTACACCATCCCTGTCTTTGTCGTTTGTAAGACTGTCCACACGCTCTTTCATTTCTCCAATATCGCTGTATATTAAATCAATCGGGTTAACCCATTCCATTTGTTTTTTCTTTTTGCCGATAACATAATTGACTTGGGCAGTTAGCATTGAGTAACCATCGTAATCAGATTTAGGAACTGCATAAGCATCTAATTTGTCAGTAAAAGCCTTGCGGTAATCATAATCAATACCGATATTAAATTTACCAAAAGCATAACGAACACCAAAACCAATCGGAATAACAAGATTAGAAACCTTTGAAGGTTCATTGTACTGCATGTAATTAACACCATCGCGACTATATTCAAAATCAGGCGTTGTTTCGCAAAGTCCTAATCCCGCTTTGATTATAAAATGAAGACTTGTATTGCGTTTGATAAAAGAAATATTTCCAAAAGAAAAAGTCATATTCAGTGTATAGTCGGCCAAAGGACTTTTGAAATTAACATAAGCCACTGAGTCAATTATTTTTTCAAGGTAAATTAACTTGCCGGGGTTTTCATCAAAATCGCCCCATAAACCCTGGATGCTAAGCCCGATGCTATGCGAAACCTGGTAACCAATATGCGCACCAAATAAAGGATGTAACTCAGCATTATTCGTTGAGTTTGTAGCATCTCCCTTGACTTTAAGATCATTTTGAAAATAGGAGGTGCCACCCAAAATACCAACAGACCACCGGTCAAAATCTTTCCCTTTGGGAAGACCATATTTATAAGCCGTTTGACTCAAAACTGATGCATGGATGCAAAATAATGCCAATAACATTAATAATGCTTTTTTCATAATTATTTTTTAAGAGTGAATGTTTATGTGAGCAGAAGTGATGTGGTTAATACAAAATAAGGCTATTGATTATTTCCTGATGCAATTATATAACAAAAAATGAAGTTGACTATTTTTTTTTTGCAAGCTTGTCAAATAAAATTAAATAATGTGTTGCTGTTCTTTAAAGCAAACTCAATCTTTTCAACAATATCATTAAAGTGATGCTCGTGATTTACAAAATCAACCCCGCTTCCATCTAATATAAGCCGGTTAATATTTTGATGCTGCGCAAGAAAATTGCGGTAACTATTGCTGATGCTTTCAAGATATTCATCAGTTATATTATTCTCAAAACTGCGACCACGCTTTTTAATATTTTGTTGCAAGCCTTTTACAGAATTTTCAATGTAAACTATTAAATCGGGCTGCGGCATTTGCTCGTTCATAATACCGAAAAAATTTTCATACAATAATAATTCATCATGATTAAGATTATTTTTTGCAAACAATAATGACTTATTAAAAAGGTAATCGCTCACCATTAACCTGTCATTGGTGGCCGCACGAGTAAAGGTTTTTTTCATTTGATGATAACGTGCGGCAAGAAAACTTAACTCAACAGGGAAAGCCCATCGCTCAGGCTGTTCATAAAACATGGCGAGAAAAGGGTTATCAGCAAATTCCTCTAACAATAACTCGCTTTTAAAATGCGCTGCAAGCATAGTTGCCAGTGATGTTTTGCCTGAACCTATGTTGCCTTCAATTACAATATAACGCGCCTGTAGCATGGCGGCTAAGGTAATTGGAAATTTGAAATTTGAAATTTGGAAACGGATTGTGTCAGACACCTTTTTTGGGTGTCAGACACATTGTGCGGTGCGCATACAATTCATCAAAAATCATTTGTCTGACACCCAAAAAAGGTGTCTGACAAAACACCACTTTCCGAAAGTTGGAACGTTAAGGAACCGTAAACTACCCAACCTTAAAATTGAAATAACCTTTACTTAATATGCATATCGCAAATTTGCACCATGAAAAAGGGTTTCGCATTTATAGGTTTAGTGCTGATGATATCGGCTTGTACGACTGACAAGAATACTCCTGTTCCAATTGCGGCTAATGGTCCGGGCGGCAAAGACAATATTATAGCCGGTACTTTAGTGATCAATGAATTTGAGGCTCGTGGCTCACGGTTTTTTAATGAATTGATTTTGCCCGGTAATCCTGAAGGAGGTTCAGACTGGATTGAAATTTACAATACTACTAACGATACCATCACACTTGAAAAAGGAAAATGGTTTCTCACTGATTCACTTCCTGACGCAGATTTGTTTCAACTGCCGGAATGTAAAATAAATCCGAAAGATTATTTGGTGGTTTGGTGCGATAGTAAAGACACAACCATAACGCAAATTCACAGCAACTTTTCTTTAAATAAAAATGGTGAAGACATTGGATTGTTTTATAAAGATGCTAAAGGTGTTCTAAAACAAATTGACGGATTTACTTTTCACTTTCAGCAGGTTGACGGTTCAAAAGGTCGCTTTCCTGATGGTTCAGCTAATCTTAAAAGCTTTGACAATCCCACACCCGGCACCTCGAATTATGAATAACAGAATTTTTCCGGATTGTCTGTGGTTGGTGTTTTTTTCACCAACCACTCAGAGTGTTGACAATGGTTGGTGAAAAAAAACACCAACCATAAGAATCAATTTTCCGGATTGCCTGTGGTTGGTGTTTTTTCACCAACCACCCAGAGCAGTTTTGATTTATTAATCTTTAAGTGTAAAGAGCGATTACAGTTTTCAAAAGTATTTTGATTTTTTTCACTGGAATATTTTTATCAGGATTAAACAACATTATTTTCATTCGCGAACGTTTTTCTGTAATTAATTCAGGATGTTCAATTTTCTTTCCATCCACTATGCCGATATAAGGTTGATTTGTTTTTTTATTTATCCACAGGTAGCAAAATCTTTTCCCCTTATAAAAATAAAAAGGCATTTTATATCTCCAACCTTCTGTGATATTAGTATCGTAGTTGAGAATAAATTCTCTTAAAAAAAGCAAATAACTTTTTACAGGTTCCTTATTTTGGAGGAAGTAATTATCTATTTCGCTGAGCATGGCAAATCCTGATTAATTCAGGATACAAATATGAGAACAACAATCAAATTATGGCATGAGTACAATCTCAAGACATTAACCCAACTTGCAGCAAACCAGTTAATAACCCAGTCATTTATGAACATTTTGTGGGGTTTAATTGTATGACCCCTTGCCATTACTGCATTTGAGATTTGAAATAAGTTTGTAGTACACAGGGGGGTATTGTTTTATTGAAATGGCGGGTTCTCCTTTGCACCCATGTATTTCAAGGGTTCCATACGAACAAATCCGGCAACGGGAGAAATAGCAACCTATTATCGGTTGGTAGAAAGCTATCGAAATATAGAAGGACGTGTATGCCATCGCACTTTATTGAATGTTGGTTTTTTAGAACAAGTGAGTGTTGACCAGCTCAATAAAATACAAGCCCATTTGAATGCGCGTTACAAAAAACAAGAAACACTATTTGAAGAAAGAGCAAGGCTGGAATGAAACACAGATACAATTGGCAGCCACACAAGTAATAAG
>JBDTRM010000276.1:0-36915 GCA_039931675.1 Bacteroidia bacterium
TGAGCAAGGAGCTTTGTAAGAAATTTCTGCGGGTTACATTCATAAGATATTCCTCCTAATTTTATAATGCTCAACAAAGAAATTGATAAAGAGGGCAAAGACTAATTAAAGCATCGTTAGAGGATTGTTAAAAATCGTATTCGCATATAAGAGAGTTCAGATATGGATGTGAAGGGTTAGCAATCCTTACTTTTATTTATTGCGTTTATCCTGATAGTTATCGGAAAATCTATTTCTATCAGCGCCCCGATGCATCGGGGCGCGCAGCGGGGTAGTCAATTAACTATTAAGGGTCTGAGTTTCCATGCAATCCGTTTACTTGTAGTGAGCTTGTCGAACTAATCCACGTTTCAGACAAACAAAAAAAACGCCCTTCATTTCTGAACACCTATGACACCATCTATTGCCCGCCAGGTTTTACGTTTGGTAAACAAACAAAACAACAAACAGGTTAACACTGATTTTAATCTCACACACCGCGAATTGGAAATACTTTCATTCTTAGTACAGGGTCTCAGTTATAAAATGATAAGCCAGCGCTGCAACATTTCAACGTCAACCGTAAACACCCACATACAAAAAATTTATGAAAAGCTACAGGTGCATTCTGTAGTTGAAGCTGTAACTAAAGCTATTGAAACGAGGATTGTTTAGAAATTGGAAATTAGTGATTGGAAAATGGAAATTTGGATTTGTCCCTTGTGCACCGTCATTCCCGCCCTATCGCGGGAAGCTGTTTGTGTGAAACGGAATTGACTTTCCTATAGTTGCATTAGCCATTATTTGCCTGACACCCGAAAAAGGTGTCTGACAAAAAATACCGGAGCAAAAAAAGCTGCTGCTCCCGGTGGTGCGGTATGCAGCAGCTTTACAAATGAAACTCTGGTTTGGATTGAAATATTTTATGATTACAGCTTTACAATTTTTTCGGTATATCGCTTGCCATTAATTTCAATTACACACATATAAATATTTGGCGGCAGCTTTTCATTATTGTATTGAAATTGCACCAAACCTTTTTGCTTGGTTTGATTTTCCATTACACGGTCCACTTCTTTGCCCATCATGTCATAAATGGTAACCGAAACATTTGCATCTTCAATAAGATTGATTTTTAAATTAAAAGTATTGTTGAAAGGATTGGGACTTAAATTAATACCTGTGTTTATCAAATCAGCCGTTTCATCAATCATATTTGTGACTTTAAGTGTGCGCGAATTATTCCCACTTCCGTTCCTTGCGATGCCGGTGCTGCAGGGGGTTACGTAAGCTACAAAATTACATCCATTCGTTGCAGTGAAACCCGGTGACAAAGTAATTTCGTTAGCAGTAAAACTGGTTGGCACACCAGACACTACAGTTGCTCCGCCCGAGCAATTGGTTATGGTAGTGGAAGCAGCGTAAGCCTGTGAACCTGACGCACCATAATTGCCGCAGGCGCTCCAGGTTTGGGGAACGGGTAAGGGTCCAACTCCCACTGCATACCATGCATTTGCTGTTTGCCATGCTTCTGAACTGCACGCTCCATAAATATCTCTTGCTGCATGAACAGCAGCAGTGCGCGCTGCAGAATAACCCGAGCTTGAAACAAGATATTCGGTGAGCGCCCGGTAAGCAATTTGTTCCGCTTTAAAAATTGTTATTCCGGTAACATTGAAACTATTTCCAATATCGTTGGTTCCGGAACCTCCAATTGACAATAAATAAAACCAATAATTCTGAACACCGCTATTCGTATGAACACCCCCATCGTCACCAGAGCCGCTGTACCAATTGTTGCCCAGGTAAGTATCGGGGTCTCCATAAGCATTTGGATTAGACATGGAACGTATTGCACCTGAGGTTCTGTCGGCTCCCAATAACCAATCATAAGTGCCCATCATATCTGACTGAGCCATCTCACCAAAAATATCACTGAATGATTCATTCAATGCACCTGATTCATAGGAATATATAAGCGCTGCTTCTGAACCTGTAACTGCATGCGTATATTCATGACCGATTATGTCAGTGGTGCCCCAACTGTTTGCAAGTGTTCCGCTACTTCCTAAACCTACCATCATAGTACCACCTGTGAATGTCATCGAAGCATTATCCGTATAGAAGTTTCCGCTTCCATCATCAAAAACAGCATTAATATATGCTTCTACACTTCCATTAACATTGTTATAAGAATTACGTGAATGCCAGTTGAGAAAGTAATTGTATGAACCTTTAATTTCCCATGAAACTGTTCCACCGAAAACCTGGTTCTGATTGGTCCAACTGTTATTGCTACTTGTTATTTCAACAGGATTAGATGTCGCAGTTGTACTGTTCCAATTCCGCACTCTTACAGTAGCGGTTTGGCAATCATTTCTTAAGCGATAGTTGGGTGCCGCATATAAATCTGTATTGATTGGCCTGTTACCATTCCAAATGGTATTAAGCGTAGTGGCGCTGCAGTTTGATTCAAGAGGTATGTCATTAATTACCTCACCGCTATTGGCATCTATTTCAATTCTTTTTACAGAATGTGGTGAGGCAGCATAAATATCAAATTGATATGCAAGTTTGAAGTTAGCAGCATCCCATGAACTATTGCTCAAACTCTTAGTCCATATTAACTCGCCTTTAGGATAATAAGAAGTGTCTTTATTATTGTATTTTTCCTTTAAATCCCTTTCCCAAAAATCATCTTCCCACATATATTTAGTTGCTCCTACATATACAAGCGCTTTTTGCAAGGCATCTTTTAAAGACAGAGAATAAGAAAATGGCTGATACATTCCCCTTACATATTGACCGTTTGCGCAATATGTTTTTCCTTCATTGTTAACATGAACAATATACTGTGCCCCTGATATTCTCGCATTACTGTAATATTGGTTAAACCTGTAATGCGTAAAACCCAGATTATCTGTTTTGATTTTATACAATCGCATTTCATCATCCTTGCTTAAACCAAGTGCTGCCGTGTAATCTACAAAAAAACGCTCCGGGTTGATATTCGCATCTGTTCGCAGTTCTATCCAGTTTGCATCACTTGACGGCAATACAATTTGTTCCAGTGTTTTATTCAAGAAACTCTCGGTGTTTTTTGTTGCCTGCGCCATGGCAGTTGATGAACACAGCAGGAGAAGCCATAAGCTTAAACATGCTCTGTAATTATTTTTATGCATTTTCATTTTGTTTTTGTGTTTAATTGTTTGAATTGTGAAAATTTTTTCAAAACGAAATGATTATTTCTTCATCGAATTTACCAATGCTTTTAATTCATCTATTTGCTTTTGTTGTTGTATGATGTAAAGTGTTAGCTCTTCCACTTT
This sequence comes from Bacteroidia bacterium, assembly GCA_039931675.1. Taxonomy (GTDB): domain Bacteria; phylum Bacteroidota; class Bacteroidia; order AKYH767-A; family OLB10; genus JAEUTH01. Next base: position 3,309 of record JBDTRM010000276.1, read on the forward strand.
CTCTACCACCTTGCCTTGCATTTCGCCCACACTCATTCCGTTTTCTTCTACATCACATGCACTTGGCATACCGGGCAGCCGGTTGTAAATTTTAATGTGGTGCTCTACTTCATCAATTGATTTTAAGTTATATTCTTTTGCAAAAACATAATCAGGGAAAGGTTGTAACTGTACTTTTAATTCAGTGCAAATAATTTTTCCGTTTACGGCAAGTTTGTAACCGGTTGATGTGGTAAGCATTCCAATGGCAACATCGCCACCAACAGGATTAATAAGAAGCGGATAACTGGTTGCAAAATTGCTAACGTTCCTGTTTTGTATGTACGCTGGACCATTTTGCAGAATTCCCATATCCAAACCAACAACGCCACCGGTTATACGAAATCCGGCTTGTCCGTCAGATGTTCCGGATGAAGGTACGATGTTACTAAGACCGGGACTAAAAGCCGTTGTGAGCTTAAATGCAGGTGCAGATGTTCCAATTCCAACATTGCCGAACTGATCAATTCTCATTCGCTCATTACGGATTCCATAAGAAGAGTAAAATCTTAAGTCAGCCTGATCCTGACCTCCTGTATGATAAGATGCTATTCCTGCCCATTGGTCGCTGTAGGTAGGATTTGTTGTCCCCATTCTTACAGAACCCCATGGGGTGCCTGATATTGATGTAGTATTACGGACTGAAATATTACCCTTAACTTCAAGCTGCGAAGACGGAGTTGAAGTTCCGATACCAACATTCCCAAGTGAATCAATAATTAGCTTTTCTGTATTATTTGTTCTGAATCTTAAACTGCGATTATCTATTGTGCCCATAAAGTTTGAAGTTGTTGTTCCTGCATTGCCTGTTAACGCCCAGCCGCTTCCGCCACCTGAAAGAGTTTGCCATGTAGCCAAACCATTGGCATCGGAGGTAAGCACTTTTCCTGCACCTTGCGTGCCATCAGTTATTTTTATGTTTCCTGCAACATCTAATTTTGCAGCAGGGGTTGATGTGGCAATTCCAACATTACCTGTGTTGGTATTTATCACCAAATCAGCATAATTATGATACTGCCCGCCAAAACCTAAATCGCCTGCAGACATATTAAATCCTCCATTAGTAAGATAGGTGCTTACACCGCCATATTTTAAGTTTACAGTAGCCTTGTTGGAGCCTGTCACACCTTCAAATGTTGCCAAAACAGCGGTTGTGGCCGTAGTTACATGCAATGGTGTTACAGGTGCATTGGTTCCTACACCCACTTTGCCGCTTGCATAAATGTCTTTCCATGCATTTGTGGATGAACCAAGGTCAATAGTTCCGTTAGTTCCGGGCAATAAACTTTGGCTGATTGCTGTGGGTGCAGTTAAGTTATCAAGAGTTTTTGTTGCTCCATTGGCTTTTACTGCTGTCCATGCTGTTCCATTGTAATAATAAAAACCCGGTGTGCTGTTGGTTTGGTAAATAAGCAAACCTGTGGCCGGAGTTGCGATAGCATCACGTTGTGCCTTTGTCATTCGCGGTGTGAGTATTCCTTTGGTGGTTGATGTAACATCAAGCAGCGATGATGTATTTGGTGTTGATGTTCCGATACCTGCTGCGCCTGACACAGGAAATGTGTTTTGTGCATTTACAGTTGCACTCATTGTAATAAGCATCCCGCATATTACAGCTAATTGAAATAGATTTTTTTTCATTTGTTTGTTTGTTAATGTTTGAAATAATTAGTTGTTTAAATACTGCGGCAAAGATGCCCGGCATGGCAGTGCTTATCAATAGTTCATTCCAATGATTTTTTTTATGGAGTGGAGGTTTTTTCTCATTGATGTCAATGAGAAAGTAATCCTTATAGGTTTGAAATAAACCTATAAGGATAAACCAAGACCAACCTTATAGGTCTTTTTCTGACCTATAAGGTTTTAATGAAAGCTTTGCTTATTTTGCAATATGAAATACCATCAACCCTTTTATCCCGATGCTTGTTACCACATTTTCAATCATGCTGTGGGCAATGAAAATCTGTTTCGTTCAGAAGACAACTATTATTATTTTCTGAGAAAGTATTCGCATCACATTTACCCTGTTGTTAAAACTATAGCTTATAATTTGTTGCCAAATCATTTTCATTTTTTAGTAAGAGTACGTGATGAGGAAGCATTGGTTAAGCGATGTGAAGAATTAATTGAACTGAAAAATGCAGAGCTTGAGAAACCTTACAGGTTTGGGAATAAACCGATAAGGTTAAAAGAAAAACACCAGCAACCTAAAAAATTTGAGCGGGAAAAATTCAGTGCCCATGATTTTGTAATGCAGCAGTTCTCCAACTTGTTCAATGGTTATGCTAAAGCTTACAACATTCAATATGTGCGCAAGGGTGCCTTGTTTCTTGATTATCTCATGCGAACACATGTTCAGAATGATAACTATGTAAAAAATCTTATCGCATACATTCATTATAATGCAGGGCATCACAACTTGTGTAGAAATGTGGAAGACTGGAAATTTTCATCATTTCATTCACCTCTTTCTAACAGCAAAACAAAAACAGAACGCGAAGAAATTTTAAAATTGTTTGAAACAAAAGAGGGTTATAAAAAGTATCACAAAGATTTTAAAGATATGATGGATGATGACTTGGAGTTTCTCTGAATAAATCCTTATAGGTTTGAAATAAACCTATAAGGATAAACTAAGACCAACCTTGTAGGTCTTTTTCCGACCTATATGGTTTTAATGAGAAACTGTTATTGTCTTGAAGCGCAATCCTTATAGGTTCGAAATAAACCTATAAGGATAAACCAAGACCAACCTTATAGGTTTATTTCTAACCTATAAGGTTTCGAACAAAAATTGTGTATGTTTGTTTGTCACTAACCCCAATCAATGCGCATTCGCTTTTATTTTTTTTATAGTGTCCTCTTTTTGCTTTTTCCATTTATGCTCTGTGGGCAGCAGCTAACAGATACGCTAACCTTGCCTAACCAAACGCTTACAGTAAAAGATGGCTTGAGTCAAGGAATGATATCAGGCATTTTACAAGACAAAGAAGGATTGATGTGGTTTGGAACTAAGGAAGGTTTAAACAAATACGATGGTTATCATTTTACGGTTTACAAGCATGAACAAGGCAATCCTTATTCATTACCCGATAATTATGTGACAGGAATTATTGAAGATGATAATGGCAATTTTTGGGTAGGTACTAATTCAAAAGGGTTGTACTTATTCGATAAAAAAAACGAGAAATTTTACCCTGTAACTTTATCAACTCAAAAGGATACATCAGAAGTTACCTCTGCAACACCATTGAAATATGAACAGGGAAAATTATTGGTTTACACATCACTGAATATTGTTTATGATGTAAGTGACATAAAATCTGGAAACTATAAATCAGTTGAATTGGATAAAACGAAAATACGCTGGGATGAGTGCAACCTTTACCCGGAAGCAATACAACCGAATGATGCTGTGGGTTCTGTAAGGTTGTATTTACATCAAAACAGAATGTGGGCTATTCATGGCACAAGTATTTTTGAATATAAAACTTCAGAATCAGGCTTTTATAATCTGGAAAAAGATTACAGTTCATTTGAACTTGGATTTACTGACAGCATCATTCAGTGCATGAGTTTTATTGAATCAAAAAATCAATACATTATAGTTGGGTCGTATGAGTTGATGCTGTATGATTTTGACAATGAAAAATTAATAAAAAAAGTTTCGTATAGCAATAACCGTTATAACAAGGGCCGGGGTGTAATTAAGGATAATACCGGCAATTATTTTATCACTGCGGCATTAGTACCCTGGCAATATTTTAATATTTCAAATTACACGTTGCAGACTATAGCGGGCAGGTGGGGATACTGCGGCTGTGTGGACCGTAATGGAATTTTATGGATGGGCACGGCAGGCATGGGGCTTATAGTAAGCGACTTCAGAAAAAGCTTGTTTATTCCTGTTCCACAAAAAAATCAGGGGCCGCTTAAATACAACGGCAGTGGTGAACTGGTAACTTTAGTGGAAAACGAACCCTGTTTTTACAACCTATATTCGAAGGAAGAAAAACCAATTTTTCAGAAAAACGCATGGGATAAAACATGGAACATAGATGAGTTTGCAACTGATAAGCGCGGTACACATTGGATTATTTTTGATAAGCAAGCCAAAAGCTGGCATTTGAGGGAATACAATTCATCACAAAATTTAATGAGAACAAAACAGTTGGAGCATTTTGATTTTCATAATCAAATGAAAATGATTTTTGATAATGAAAATAATTTATGGATAAATGCATTTGACAAAAACGGCTTCCCGAAATTGATAAAGTGGAATAAAGAAAAATTTGCAATTGATACTATTTACAACATACCTGCAACTTGCCAATATTTTTTCGGCTATTTTATTTCATCCTGTCATCAGGATGCAAACAATATTTTTTGGTTTGCTACCACGCAAGGACTCTATAGTTTTAATCCCAATGCAATAAATAAAAAAGATACCTGGCATAGATGGAACAATATTCCTAATAATAAAAATTCACTCCCTTACGATTATTTGCTCACAATACTTCCGGACCCCAAACAACCGCAAAGATATTTATGGCTGGGTTCAGATGGAGGCGGCCTGAGTCGCTTCGATAAAGTAACTAATCAGTTTGTAAATTATACCGAAAAAGAGGGCTTGCCAAACAATGTTGTATATTCAATACTTAGCGATAATGCCGGCAACCTTTGGATGAGTACCAACCGTGGATTAAGTTGTCTTAATGCAGAACAAGTAAAAATAAGTTTTACAAAAGATTTAAAGAATTTGTCGTTTAATAATTTTACGAGTGATGATGGTTTGTTGGGTGATGAGTTTAATCGTCATGAATATTTTAAAATGCCTGATGGCGATTTGTTTTTTCGTGGAGTTGATGGTGGCACTTTATTTAATCCTGAAAAAGTTTTAGAAAAAGAGGCAGCACCCGCAATTGTATTTACAGGTTTATCAGTTTATAACAAACCGGTTTCATTTCAAACTGATAGCAACATTATTCAACTTCCAATTGCTTACGCGCAAACCATTACGCTGCCGCATGATAAAGGCATGTTTACAATTTCTTTTGCCGCATTAGAATATAGAGCGGCAAGCAAAAAGCACTACAAATATTTTCTTGAGGGATATGATAAAAACTGGATTGAGAGTGGTAATAAAAACGAGGCCACTTATACCAATCTTTCACCCGGCACTTATACTTTTCATGTAACAGGCGCGGGAAGCAGCGGGGTCTGGAATACTAAGGAAGCTTCGATAAAAATAATTGTTCTCCCTGTATGGTGGCAAATGTGGTGGTTTCGTTTGTTAGTGGCAGCGGCAGTGGCAGCGGGAGCTTATGCCCTTTACCGTTATCGTTTGCGCAAGGCATTAGAACTTCAAAAAATCCGCAACCGCATAGCATCCGATTTGCACGATGAAATAGGAAGTACACTCAGCAGTATTTCTATATCAAGCTCTATCATTCAAAATAAAATGAAAGGTAGTGACAGTGATGTAGGAGGTTTGTTAAATCAAATAAGCAACAACACTGACAGCATGATGGAAGCAATGAGTGATATTGTATGGACTATCAATACCAAGAATGATCGCTTTACAAATATCATCAACCGAATGCGAGCGTTCGCAATTGAAATATTAGAACCTAAAAATAGCATGGTCCATTTTAATGCAAATAAAATTCCTGATGATATTAAATTGGATATGGTGCAGCGAAAAAATCTTTACCTCATTTTTAAAGAAGCAATAAACAATGCAGCAAAATATTCTGAATGTAAAAATGTGTGGATTCATATTTCATTAACAGGAAATAAAAAGTTAGTGATGAAGATTAAAGATGATGGAAAAGGTTTTACTCCGCACAACGGACTTGGTGCAAATGAATTTGGCGGCAATGGTTTAACAAACATGCACAAGCGTGCAAGCGAGCTGTCAGGGAAATTGAAGATTGATGCTGCAATTGAAAAGGGAGTTGAAGTTAGTTTGGAGTTTATGATTCGCGGCTAACCCTGACAGGCCTTCTACACAACAAGCAAACAAGCCCTGTCAGGGTTGAACAGGTTGAACGAGCTGACCGGGTTGAATAAAAATCATTGGTATCAATGATTTCAAATTAAAAATATCTCCTTCATCTTTGTGCCATGCAAACAATAAAAGTTACAGTATTTGATGATAATAAACCCCGCAGGGAGTTGTTGCAACTGTTGCTCAACACGAGCGAAGGATTAATATGCACAGGCGCTTATGAAGATTGCCGTGATGTGGTTAAGCATATTGCATCTAATATTCCGGATGTGGTACTGATGGATATTGACATGCCAAACGTAAACGGTATAGAAGGATTAAAACTGATACAAAAAAATTTTCCCCAGGTAAAAGTATTGATGCAAACCGTGTTTGAAGATGATGATAAAATTTTTGATGCCATACTTGCAGGTGCTGATGGTTACATATTGAAAAAAACTCCTCCGGCAAAATTATTAGAAGCCATTGCAGATGTAATGAGTGGAGGCGCACCAATGACGCCAACAGTAGCACACCAGGTTTTAAAATTGTTTAATAACAAGCATCAGCGAATTGAGAAAAAACAATTTGACCTCACCGACCGCGAACAGGAAATTCTTGCACTGTTGGTACAAGGTCTCAGTTATAAAATGATTGCTGCAAAATGCAATATATCCTATCCAACCGTAAACTCTCACATCAGTCATATTTATGAAAAACTGCATGTAAGTTCAGGAACTGAAGCTGTGGCTAAGGCTATTGAAAATAAAATTGTTTGAGGAGAAAATGAAATTGAAATTCGGTTTTGTTGTCAGATACCTTAAGACGACTCGGAAACGGCAGGAGGAGCAATCCTATCCTGGTAGTTATCGGAAAATCTATTTCTATCAACACCCCGATACATCGGGGCGCAGCGGGTGAAAAAAAACTATCTCGCAGTTGGTGGGTTCACTGTTTATCTAATGCCGCTGTTGCAGTCTATTCCAACAGCCACACGAAGGTACCCATAACCAAATTCCTGAACCTCGATTATTGGAAAGGATTCCAACAATGGCTGAAGTTTTTATTTTATAATGGTACTATGCAAAAGAAGAAGAGGATGAGGTTTGATAAGCGAACCTGGCGCGAATAAGGAATTTTATTGATGCATGAAAACGCAGACTACCGGGAGCCATCCCGATGTTTCGGGAAGGACGCCACCCGCAGCGAGAGCAAGGGGACGTCACGCGGCAGCCATGCTATGGAAGAGCGGAGGATGAAACGTTTCTTCTTGTTTGTTGAGTAAAAAAAAGAAAAAATAATGTATTAAATTAGTTTTGTTTTTGAGTTGGCAGGTGACCTACAATCAATGGAATATTCTAATTTTAGAATCGCCTCCGTCTTAAATTTGACGGCATCTAAATTAGTTTTAATGTTTTTAAATTCACTTGCCCAAATTAGTTTTTCTTTATAGGTTGATTGCTGCATTATTTTTATTAAGGCCATCCAGGCAAGCCCTAATTCTGTATCTGTCACGGTTAAATCTTTCATTCTTTCCTTCCTGAAATACCCGTCTTTTTGAGCAGCAATTAATTCTGCCCTTAATAATAATAAACTTTCTTCTGTTTCATTTTTTTCGCCACAATCAAATCCTGATAATGGAATATCAGGTAATGTAGCAGGTGTGTCGGTTCTTGCTTCAGCTAATGAAAATAGATGCAGAAAATCATTTGCATTTTTATCTCTCTCAGTCAGATGATCAAGTCCGAATAATCTTTCAATGGTTGCTAACACTGACGTATGGTCATAGGTTACGCTGTCTATCACACCCTTTTTAATTAAAGGAGAAACAATGATTGCAGGTACACGGACTCCCAACTGGTTAAATTTGAAATTAACCCCGTCATCTGAAAAGGTTTCTATATCGCCAGGAGGAACAGTTTTAGGTGGTTTAACATGGTCGTAAAACCCGCCATGTTCATCAAAGGCTATTATTAATGCTGAGGTCCCCCAATGAGGTGAGTTTCGGATAGTTTCGTAAACTTCTTTTACTAATTTTTCGCCTCTTGTTACATCATCAAGGGGGTGCATGGAGTTGCCGCAAATATAATCGTGGGTTCTTGGATCCCACTCTGAGTTGCCATCATATTTTGGTTCTATAAAGATGAACTTTTCTTTCAACTCGGGATTACTTACCCTTGTTTTAAAAACATCCATGTCATATATCCTTCCAATGCCCTTATGAGTTTGTTCATCAATCATTCCATCCATTAAAATGCAGTTGGGAAATTTATCACCTGCAAAAATTGCCCAGTCAATGCAGGCACTGTCTAATTCATCAAATATGTGCCCGTTTTCAAATTTAAAACCTCCCTGGATGCCTGCAATAATCTCTTCAATGGTTAAGTAATCAGGCTTAGGATTCGCCTCTAACCCGCCAGAAGTTGCTGCCAAAAGAAAAAATCTGTTGCAGGAAGTAGGGCCGGGTAAAGAGCTGAACCAGTTATCACAAACAGCAAACTCTTCTGCCAGTTTATTTAATACCGGCAACTGTTCTTTGCTAAAACAATTCATAATTCTGCCTGGTGTACCTGAACCAAGATTACCGTATGTTTTTATAAAGCCTGAATTATTAATCTCAGGGTAGTCACCTGTAACAGGGTCAGGATACTGAGCATCCATTCCACAAAGTTCTGTAAGGGTTCTGCCGAAATTATGTCCCGGGTCTATGTCAATATCTCTTAACGAATAATCTGCCGGGGTATTTACAAATACTTCAGTTCCATTGGGATCAATGTTACTATGAATCAAAGCATCTACACCATTGGCTGTTTTAGGTTCGCCCGTGATTGAATCAAGTCCCGTAATATTACTAAATCCAAACACATGGTCATAAGATCTGTTTTCAAGCATTAATACAAACACATGTTCAATTTTTGGCAATGCTTCCTTTCTTACAGAAAAAATTTCACCCACTGTGTTTGCAATACTCTTAAGACCACAAATCATAAAATTCCAGGCAATACAAGTTTGTTTTAGAAGAAAGCCAAGTGAACTGCACGTAGAAACTATTATCCATGCAAAAGCTTTGCAAACCCACTTGGAAATCCAAAGCCAGATTAAACAAACCCATTTTGAAACCCAAAAATAAGCCTGGCAAAACCAGCCTGCGATACAATTCCATGGACTATACCAATGACAATGCTGTTCTGACCAGGCAGAGCATTGATTGGAACCCGCATCAGCCCAGGTGCTGCATTGATTTGAACCCTCATCAGCCCAGGTGGTACAAATATTATCAAGACTTTCTGCCCAATCTGTGCATGTTATAACAATAGTATTTACCCATTTAATACAGGTTGCCATGTCAAATATTTTTATTGTGAACGTTTGATTTTAATGAATGAAGGAGCAACAAAAGTTTAATTCTCGCCACAGCTATTCCTATAATTTTACCAAATAAGCCTGCTGTAAGGATGGAGATAATACCAAAAAAAATAATTTTTGCCATCATAAATAAAGAAAAATCATGAAGGGCTGAATGCATATACCATACATAAAATAATGCAGAAATAATTGTAAAAACACCACCCATAGAACAGCCACACTCATTTCTATACTTTTTTATTTTATCCATATAATGGCTTCTATCTTTTACTTCAAGAGTTTCAAGTATTGATTGAGTTTTTTTATTATTGTACATCTTTTTGAAACCTTGCTGAATAATCACTTAATGTTTTTGCTTATTATTAAATCGTAAACAGGCATATATACTTTTCAAAGAAGAAAGTATTCAACTTTTACTAAAGAGTAGTGTTATTAATGCACGATTAACAATACTTAGAAGGGAGTTTTGTCTTTCATTTTTTTTAATTTAAAACACCTGATTAAAATTTGTGCTGCAAAATCTATTCCCTTTGTTTGTTCCATACTAAGGTTAAACCCTGCCGGGGCGAGGTTCTAACTCGCCTTAGTGCGCAATGTAAATATTATATGAATGACAAAGCGAGATGTGAAAACTCATTGACTTGAAAAACTCCGACTACTGAGAGCCATCCCGATGTTTCGGGATGGACACAGCGCCATGCTATCGGAGAGCGGGAAAAAAAACTACCTCGCAGTTGGTGGGTGTACCGTTTATCTAATGCCGCTGTTGCAATCTATTCCAACACCACACGAAGGTACCCATAACCAAATTCCTGAACCTCGCTTGTTGGAAAGGATGCCAACATGGCTGAAAATTTTATTTTATAATGCTACTATGCAAAAGAAGAAGAGGATGGGTTTGATGAGCGAACCTGTCACGAAAAAGGAATTTTATTGATGCATGAAAACTTAGACTACCGTGAGCCATCCCGATGTTTCGGGAAGGACGCCACGCGGCAGCGGGGTGGGGAAGTTCGGCCCCTGTTTCTTATTTTTATTTTGCACCGGCAAAGATAAAAATTAGTTATTGAGTTTGTTGTGAGGGTTGGTTGAAAGAAATTTTGCTGGCTTGAAAACTCAGACTACCCGAACCGCAAGCGAAGACGTGGTACGTAGCGGAGTAACGGGGAATGGCAAAATTCAACAGTGGTTGTGAATAAAGGACACTAACCCAAAGCGGAGAAAAAAACCAAAAATACAGCAAAAATATCTATACCCTGTTTTCCAATTCCATTTTTCATACCATTCTGTGCTCTATAGCCTTGGTTACAGCTTCAACAGCTGAGTTGACATGCAGCTTTTCGTAAATGTGTTTGATGTGAGTGTTAACTGTTGTATAGGAAATGTTACATTTTTCACCAATCATTTTATAGCTTAATCCTTGTACAAGCAGTGCAAGGATTTCCTGCTCACGGTTGCTTAAATCAATCTGAATATGCACTTTTTTATTCTGATGCTTGAACAGTTTCAAAACCTGGTTGGCAATAGTAGGCGACATAGGCGCTCCGCCAGCCATCACTTCGGCAATGCCTTCTATTAATTTAGTAGGTGCAGTCTTTTTAAGAATGTATCCGTCAGCACCGGCACATATTGCTGCGAAGATTTTATCATCTTCTTCAAACACTGTTTGCATAATGATTTTGATATCAGGAAATTTGCTCCTCGTCAATTTCACGCCTTCAATGCCATTAACATTGGGCATGTCAATGTCCATTAAAATCACATCAGGAATGTTTTCACTTACATGTTCAATGATATTGCGGCAATCGTTGTACTCTGCAATACACTCCATATCTTCCATGGAATCAATTAAAATTTTAAGACCCATTCTACGTGTGGCATTGTCATCAAATATGGAAACCTTTATTTTTTGCATGAGGCAAATTTGAAATGTATACAGTTAATTTCCTATCCCTGATTATAGGGATTTTTAAAATGTTGAATATGAATGATGAATTTTGAATAATAAAGTAAATCATTAAACTTCAACATTCCTCATTCAAAATTGAATATTCAGCATTTATTAAATTTTCAAATGCAATTTAACACTCGTTCCCTTTCCTCCTTCTGAAATAATTTCAACTTCTCCTCCCAATTCAGCTGCACGACTTTTCATGTTGTGAATGCCGTTTCCACCTAATATTCCGTCAGCAGGTAATTCCGTAGCAAATCCTTTTCCGTCATCTTTTATTATTATCAGGAGTAGGTTATGTTTTATTATAACCTCAATCCATACATTTTTGCATTGTGAATATTTTGCAGCATTGTTTATGGCTTCTTTAAGGATGAGGTAAATATTTTTTCGCTGCACCATATCCAATTTGAGATTTTGAAAAGCATCGTCCACTTCCATGTTCAATGCAATGTCTTTGCTTTCAAGCACCTGCACTGCAAAGGCGCGCATGCGGTTTACTACATTGCTGAATTTATCATTGCTCGTATTAATCGTCCACACAATATCACTCATAGATTCCATCATTTCAGTGGTGCTGTCGTTTATTTGTCTCAACAGCACATCAGCCTCGGCAGGTTTGGTTCTAAGCGTCTTACGTGCCACTTCTCCAAACATAGAAATGCTGCTCAACGTGCTGCCAATCTCATCATGCAGATCACCTGCGATACGGTTTCGCAGCTTCATAAGTTTTATTGCCTGCCTCAGTCGGTAACGGTAAAATCCATACAACCCTCCTGCTATGAAAAGAAAAACAAGAATTTTAAACCATAGCGTTTGATACCATTCAGGCAACACAATTACTTCAATTGAATTTCCTTTTTTATTCCACACGCCATCGCAGTTGGTACCGGTTACATGAAAAACATAATGACCGGGATTGAGATTGGTGTACGTAGCTTCGTTCTTTGTGCCGGGCGCAAGCCGTGTTTTGTCAAATCTTTCGAGATAATATTTATACAGCTTGTTTGATTTATTTCTGAAATCTATTGTTTCAAAACGGATGCTGAAAATTTTTTCTCCTGGTTCGAGCGTTATTGTTTTTGCATAGGAAACTGGTGCAGGCAATGTTGTTGAATCTTCTTTCCAATTCACCTCTTTATTGTTTAAGCTTAAAGATGTAAACAGGATGGGAGCGGCAGGCTGCTGCTGTAAAACTTCGGCCGGTCTGAACCATGTGGTTCCTTTTACACCCTGGAAAAACAACTCGCCTGTAGCAAGCTTTTTCCCGCCCAGCATGTTAAATTCATTGCCTGCAATGCCATCCTGTTCAGTAAAATTACGGAAGGTTCCCTTTTGATTTTCCCTGGTGGGCAGGGTAAAGCACGACAAGCCTTTATTCGTACTGATCCATAAATTTCCAAATTCATCGGGGAGTATATCGTATGCAACATTATTTGGCAATTCGTCTTTATCAGTATAATGCAAACATTTGCCTGTGGCAATTTCGAAGCGGTCGAAACCTGAACCACGTGTTCCAAGCCATAGATATTTTTCGGATGCTTTCACATCGGGGCAAATGCAATTGAGCTGGTCTGATGCAAGGCTTGTGTTATCGCCCGGTATATTTTTCCATTGTTTCCATATTTTTTTTTCATCATTTGCATCGGGATTAAAACGGAACAAACCTGAAATGGTAGCAAACCAAAATACTTCATTTGCATCCTGCCAATAACCAGTAAGGAATCGTGTATCCCGGAAAGGAAGCAAAACAGGGAATTTAAATGTTTGCAGGACCTTAGTATGTGCAGTATCCATCTTTGATAAATAGACATAATTATCTTTATCAATGCCTAATTGCATTACCCACAGGTAGTTTTTTTTATCTTCAAACAAGAGAAAAATGTTTTGAAAGCCTAAATCGTATTCTCTGAACTTTTTGGTGTTGCTGTTATATGAAAGAAGCGTGCTTTTTGATTTAACTCTCCAGTAAATTCCATTATGATCAATAAATTCAAAAACAAACTCAAAATATTTTGGACTAAAATCTTTTTTTGGAATTACCACTTTATTTATCCCGGTTTCGGTAGAAAACTCAAATATTTCTTGATTATAACAAGTGAGCATGGTTTTACTTCCATAAACATATCTGCCAATACTATGTTTATGAAAAACATTGAGATGCCTGTTAAACAAAGCCATCCCCGCTGCATCTGTGTTCATCCATAATACACCGGTCTTATCTTTAAATAACACATCGCGGTGTTTGATATCGTTTGAAAATGTGTATTTCTTTAACTCGTATGAATTTAAATTAAGCTCATAAATGCAATGGCCTAAATCAGGGTTGCTGAATATTAGTTTACCATCAATGGCTGCAAAGTGTATCCAGCAATACTTTCCGGTGCTTTCAAGAGATTGTTGAAAAACAAGAGTTCGCCTTTCCAAATCATAAACATAAATTTTGTTCTCATTAAGAATGCATATTTTGTTCTCTCCCGGGTATTTATAAAACCGGCTCTCCGGGGAAATGGATGCAAGCCTTAAGTCGTGCGCTGTAAATGATTTGCCTGTCCAATGCTGCAAAGCCGCATCGGGCGAAAAAAATGTTGCGGTATCATTTTGATAATTCCAGAAAGAATTCTCCTGCATGTAAAATCCTTTCATGAATTCACCGCTTTTGACAGGCAGTATAGTTGCCATTTTTAATCTTTGGGTGAGTGTACCTGCTGCATAGTAACCGGGACTAATTTTTTCAGTATTGATTACAATTAAATTATCAGGCAGCCCTGCATACAATCGCTTATCATGGTACTGTAAAGTAAATATGGAATGTGCTTGTTCCTTAAGGGAAACATAAGGTAAGGGAACAGGATAAAATTTTTCACTAAATCTATCAAAAAGAAAAAGTCCTTTAGTCATGGTCCCCACCCAAAGATTGCCATTGCCATCTTCAGCCACCTGGGTTATAAAGTTTTCAGGAAGCGAATATGGGTCATCGGGATTGTGCCTGTAAATTTTAAAGCTGCTGCCATCATACCGGTTTAAACCGTCCGCGGTGGCAAGCCATATCAAGCCATCCTTATCCTGTATGCCTCCATACACGAGCCCTTGCGAAAGCCCGTCATCCACCGTAAGCGTGCCAAGGGGCGCTGGAAGCTCTTTAACAGCCTGGGCGCAAACCATTCGGCTTATACCAGGAAAAAAACAGAATAAAATGATGAAAAGGGAAAAAGATTTGAACATAAATGGTTATTGAAAGCAAGGGTAGAATGAGACAAATATGGTTAATAAAAATCATCTCCCAAGACATCGCGGGGATTTAAAGTGACTGTTCATCCCTAATCTTAGTGATAAACTAAAGCGAAGCGGGATTCAAATCACTACAATCAGGGATTGCCCTGTCTTTTTATCTGAGGTTTCTTTGTCTCCTAATTACAATCAATATTTAATCATTTCAAACAAATTAATTTTAATAATCAAACACACACAAAATGAAACTAAAACTTTTTTCAATCGCAGCTTTGCTTGGAGCAGCATTGCTATCCGCAAACAGTGCTAATGCACAATGGTCTTTAACAGGTAATGCAGGCACTAACGCTTCCACAAATTTTATCGGGACTACCGATAATGTTGCCTTTAAAGTAAGAACAAAAAATACCGTTCGGGTTACAGTTACGGGTTCTGGAAATGTAGGTATAGGAACATCAACACCTGCTGCAAAGCTTGATATAGCAGGCACCCTTAAAATTACTGACGGTAGTCAGGGAACAGGTAAAGTATTACAAAGCGATGCTGCAGGCAAGGCGCATTGGGCAGTTCCGGTTGCTTCAAGTAGCGGCACCGCCTCCACTTTAGTAATAAATACAACCAATGCCTCAGCATTTACAGTGCCTGCAGGTGTTTATTCCCTAACCATAGAAGCAGTTGCCGGTAGCGGAGGCGGTGGCGGAAGCGGTAGTGCTTATAAACCGCTTTTTAGTGGGTCTGGCACATCTTTGTCAGGCTTTGGTGGTGGCGGAGGTGGTGGAGAATATGGTTCGGCAATAGTAGCAGTTAAACCGGGTGATGTAATAGGCATTACCATAGGTAGTGCAGGTGTTGGCGGATCGGGCGGAGCAGCAATAAACCAAAACGGTACAGTAGGTGGTATCGGTGGTGCAACTATTGTTAGCTTAAACGGAGTCACTGTTTTTACAGTTAATGGTGGTGGTGGTGGTCAGGGTAGTCCATTCGTTAATTGTTCGAATTGTGGTGGAAATGGTGGAAGTGGCGGAAGTGGCGGTTCAGGAAGTTCAGTAGCACTTGCAATTGCTGGTACCAATGGTGGTAGCCCAACGGGTGGTACTACAGCAATTGTTGTTAACGGTTCTTCGGTTATAGGTGGGAATGGTGCCACGGGTGTATTTGTCACAGTAAATAATGTTGTTGTTCAAGGAAATCCGGGAACTTCAGGATCGAAAGGTCAGGCAGCTATTTCTTATATACCCTCATCAGCTAATGGAACTATTCCCTTTAAACCTGGCTCAATAATTTTTGCAGGAGCAGGTGGAAGTCTTACATCCGACTTAAATTTTAAATGGGACAGCGGTAAGTTGGGTATCGGAACTACTGCCCCCTCGAACCAACTATCAGTTAATGGTAAAGCTGATTTTAGTGGTTATGTGGGCATTGGTACAACTAACCCCCTCTCGCATCTACACGTTAAAGGTGCTGGTGATCAGGAAATAAGTGTTGAATCTACTGATGCAGGCGCTCATCGCTGGACCATTCAAAGCAATGGAAGTTCAAATGCAAGTTCATTTCAAATAATTGATCGTACTGCTGTTTTATCAAGGCTCGGTATTGATAATAATGGCAATGTCAGTATCGGAACAACAACCCCTGCAACAGGTTATATGTTAACTGTGGCAGGTAAAATAATGTGTACAGAATTAAAAGTGCAGTTACAACCCTTCCCTGATTATGTTTTTTCAAAAGACTATAATTTAAAATCAATCAGTGAAGTGGAAGAGCATATTAAAACCTTTAACCGTCTACCGGGAATGCCAGGCGCATGTGAAGTTGAAGAAAACGGAATGAGTGTTGGTGAAATGCAAGGCAAGGTGGTAGAAAAGGTTGAAGAGCTAACGCTTTATATTATACAACAGCAAAAACAAATTGATGAATTAAAAGCGCTCATCAATTCACAGAAGAAGTAATCATTTCATTTTGAAAAGAGTTTCAATAATTCGAACAATTAAAAAATAAACAAAATGAAAAACTATACAAATAATACTCGAGCATGGATAAGTCTATGGCTTCTGCTGCAATGCTCTCTTATAACAATGGCTCAGGGAACAAAAAGCAGCGATAGCTTTGGGAATACAACACTTGAACAAATTGCATTACCAACAAGCACTGAAAGATTTTTAGATTTAAGAACGGATGCAAAAATAAATCCTTCCGGTTTTTTTAAAAATTACGGGGTTGCTTTAGGTCTTACTAAAAGTGACGATATGAGACTAAATAAAATACAGACTGAAGATAATGGTTTCACAAATTACAGGTTTAATCAATATTACAGAAATGTTCACGTAGAAGGCGCTGAATTTATTGTTCATGCAAATGACCAAGGCTATGCATATTCGGCAAATGGTGAACTGGTAAAAGATTTGAATCAAACAACTATGCCTGTACTAAGTATTGATGATGCACGCCAAAAGGCAATGCAACATATAGGAGCTGAAAAATATCTTTGGGAAAACAGTGAATCCGAAAACAGGTTAAAGGAAAGTTCTCATAATCCTGATACCTCCTATTTTCCAAAAGGTGAATTAATCTGGACACGCACTAATTACAATGAAGGTGTAAAACCCGAAAATTACCAGCTTGCTTACACATTCGATATCCATTGTTTTTCTCCTTTAAAATCTATAAGAATAGTTATAAGTGCTGTTGACGGCAAGATAATTAAAGAAGAGAATATGTCACATAATTGTACAACGCTCACCAATGCTCCAAACCCATTTTATACAGGCACAACATGCAAAATACAATGGACAGGAAGCAATTACCGCCTATATGATGATTGCCAGACCGGATATATTTGGGTGAGAGATTGGAATAGTACTTCCCTTACGTCTAACCCTATTGAAATAGCTGACGCAAGCGGTACCAATTGGAATTCACAAGTTCAAACATTGGGTACAGCTACTATGTGGGCGCTTGAAACAGCCAGAAATTATTATTCTAACACATTTTCCAGAAACGGCTGGAATAATTTAAATGGAAATATTGATGCCTATGTTAATGCCCGTTTTGATGCCAATAGTTGCGCCTATCCATTCGTTACTTATTCCGAGGATAATGCAAGTTTTAATAGGGGTACAGGAGTTTGTTTGGTAGGTTCAGGATGTAATGTATCAGGCAATAGTGATAGTTATGCAACTATTGATATAATTGGCCATGAATTTACACATGGTGTCACAGGCACTTCCGTGACTGGGGGATTGGCTTATCAAGGTGAATCTGGTGCATTGGACGAATCATTTAGCGATATCTTTGGTGAAATGGTTGAAAAGTCAGCTTTAGGAAGCTGTGACTATCTTAATGGCAATGACAGGCAGGATGCAGTAGGCAATCATACCCCAAGCAGATCACTCTCTAATCCAAATGATCATAATCAACCTGATACCTATGGTGGATTATATTGGATTAACACCGTAGGGTGTGTGCCAACGGGTGGAGGAAGTGGCAATGATTATTGTGGTGTTCACACAAATAGTGGTGTTCAAAACTATATGTTCTATTTGCTTTCAGAAGGAGGTAGCGGTACTAACGATGCTGGCAATGGTTTTTCGGTATCAGGCATTACTAATAATGCTGCAAGCGCAATTGCATATAGGGTTTTGAATGGGGGTTACCTTACGTCAAATGCTACTTATGCCGATGCCCGTGCCGCATGGGTTAATGCTGCCAAATATATTTACGGTAATTGCAGTAACGAGGCTTATCAAACAGCAAAGGCATGGTTTGCAGTGGGTGTTGGTTCTTTACCTTTCAATTATAATGAAAATGTTTGCGGTAATCTTGCAGCCATAACGTATGGGGCGGTAATCTCAGCAACCACATGCAGCACCGGAGCAACTGCTTTATCAGGGATAACAAGTAATATAACTGGTAACGACATTACGCTATCACCCGGATTTACTGCTACCTCTGGATGTAATTTCAGAGCCTACGTAACGCCTTGTAACAGTGCTATTGCAAGACCTTCTGCAAATAATACTGGTGCGGGTCAGTTAGTAAAAACAATTCAGTCTGTCAACAAAGCAACAGATATGACAGATGACAACTCGATTAAAATTAGCCCAAATCCATTTCGCAATAATTTCACTTTGGATATTAATTTAACTGAAGATGCACAGGTCTCCGTTACCATATATGATATGATGGGTAATGAAGTTGACCATGTAATACAAAATCAAGCTAAGCAAAAAGGTTTGGTGCAATTGCAATATAAAAATGAAAAGCTACCAGCAAATATTTATATGTGTGTAATTGAAATTAACGGAAAGCGATACACAGAGAAAATGGTAAAGCTGTAATCTCAAGTTAAACAACCTAAACCAAAGTTTTATTTGTAAAACTGCCGAAACTGTAAAAAAGTGCGGCAGTTTTTTTTACCTCCTTAGCCTTAGTGATCATTTAACGTTGCAGCAGTAATCAAATCCCTACAATCAGCGATTGACGTGACCGGTCTGTTTGATAGTTCTTTGACTGCTGTAAAAGCAATATTAAAAACAATTCAAAACAGAAATAATTCAAACAATTCAAACTCAAACAAATGAAACTAAAAACTTATTCAATCGCAGTGTTGCTTGGAGCAGCATTGCTTATTGCAAACAGTGCAAATGCGCAATGGTCTTTAACAGGTAATGCAGGAACTAATGCTTCCACAAATTTTATCGGGACTACTGATAATGTTGCCTTTAAAGTAAGAACCAAAAATGCCGTTCGGGTTACAGTTACCGGTTCAGGAAATGTAGGTATCGGAACAGGATCGCCTAAAGCCCGATTAGAAGTAGCAGCAAATGCTGCCGGTAGTGTTACGCCTTCGTTTCGTGCCTATCAAAGTAATTGTGGAGCAGCATGCGGCCAGGTAAACGGCTCGGCTCTGCAACTTGTAAATTCAAATACAAGTGGGGTGGAAAACGGAGCCCGCATGTCATTTGCTGATCCCATAAACGTTACTAATAATGACGATGGAGCATCTTCAATAAGCCTGGTGAACAGGAACTCAGCCAGCGGATATGGCGGGTTAGGATTTTCAACCCGCAATGCAACAGGCCTTGGTGAACGAATGAGAATTAATGCTAATGGCAATGTTGGTGTTGGAACTGCGTCACCATCCGCTCAATTGCATACTACAGGAACCGTGCGTCTCCAGGGATTATCAGGCGGTGGAAATCGTGCTGTTAAAGTTGATGCCGATGGAAATTTATTTGCAGGTGATAACGTTCAGCTCATAACTTCAACTAACGATTCGGACAAAATTTGCCCGGTATATACCGGAACTCCTCAACCGGTAACGAGCTACATAACCCTATCAGGATTACCGACTAATGTTAGCTCAAGTTCTATTTCAATAACCATTCAATCGGCACCACCTGTTCAAATAACATTGTACGCACCTAATGGAGATGCGGTTGGAATATTCTCAAGCAGCGCCAGTTATAATTTAAGCAATGAAACATTTACAGATGAAGCAGTCGCTACTTTTCCTTTTTTCCCAACCCCGCATAATGGAAATACCTGGAAGCCTTCTCCTCCCGGTTTTAATGGTTTGGGTGGCGGAACCATCAACCCTAATGGAACCTGGTCATTAGTTATAACCTCCTATAATCCAAGTCATGCTGACGGAATAACCGGCTGGTCAATTAAAGTTAAAACAGGATTAGATAACTATTTACCTAAATGGAAAGATGGCAGCTTGCAGGCAAAATCAAATGTTTACGATGACGGAATCAATGTTGGAATAGGCACTAAATCACCAACTGAAAAATTAACTGTGTATAACGGAACCACAACCGGCACTTACACTACTTCAGGCTGGGTAAGCTCATCAGATGCAAAATTAAAAACCAATATCAAGCCATTGGAAAGTGCATTAGACAAGATTACAAAGCTGCAGGGTGTTAGCTACAACTGGAAGAATAATCCGGAAGCAAATGGTCAAATCGGATTTATAGCACAGGAAGTTGAAAAGGTTTTTCCTGAAGTTGTAGTAATTGACAAAAACGGAAATTACGGATTGGCACCTCAAAACCTTACAGCACCAATTATAGAATCAATAAAGGAATTGAATAAGAAGCTGGAAGTTAAAGATGCAATCATTGATGACTTACAAAAACAGAACGCAAGCATTAACGCCCAATTGAATGATATGAAATCATGCGTTGAATCTCTTTGCAGTGCTTCCACTTCAAATGCTGAATCAAGAGTTGATGTTGCTAATGAAACTGATGCATTATTCCAAAACCAGCCAAATCCATTTAACAGCATTACTACTATCCGCTATTCAGTGGTTAAAGGAAATGCACAAATCATCATCCGCGATTTAAGTGGTAACACAATTAAATCTTTCAACCTTGCTCAAAGCGGCAAAGGTCAAGTAACAGTTAACGCTAACGAATTGGCTCAAGGCACCTACACGTACACATTGGTTGTAAATGAAAATGCTGTTGATACCAAGTTGATGGTGATAACGAAGTAAGTGACGAAGTGACGAGATGACGAAGTGGCTAAGCCTCATTTCCAATTTCAAAACTCAAACAATCATTACAGCAATCCAAACCATTCAGCCGCCCTGTTCCGAAATTTTCGGCACGGGGCGGTTTATTTATTGCATATATTTCATCTGCCTGCTTTTCCCCCCGCCCCCACGGTGGGTCACGCTTTTTCCTTTTCTCTTGTAACGCTACCGCATTCAACACCCGATAGCTATCGGGATGTGCTGTTGCAATCTATTCCAACAGCCACACGAAGGTACCCATAACCAAATTCCTGAACCTCGCTTTATGGAAAGGATTCCAACAAGGGCTGAAATTTTTATTTTGTAATTGGTCCTATGCAAAAGAAGAAGAGGATGGGTTTGATGAGCGAACCTGGCGCGAAAAAAGGAATTTTATTGTTGCATGAAAACTCATACTACCGCGAGCCACGGGCGAGGACGCCACGCGGCAGCAGGGGGTTATTAGGAATTACTATTTATTCACTGTTATTTTCTGTGTGCCCAATAAAGTATTTCCATCCAGCAGTTTTACGAGGTAATTTCCATTTATCAATTCAGAGATGCTGATTGTTGTTTCGTTTCCCTTTACAGAAATTGATTTCACTTCCTTCGCTGAAGCATCAAAAAATTTCAATTGAAGAGTTTTTTCAGTTTTATTTTCAAAACTTATGGTAACAGTTTCATTAGCCGGATTAGGTAAAATCCTGAATGTAAATTCAGTTTCAGACGAATTGATTGATGATGTTTTTGCTTGTAAGCCTATAGCAACCTTTATTTCGGCAATGTCATTTTTCAATTCAATATTTTCATTAGTTAATTTTTCGTTTTGCTTTTTCAATTCATCAATCATTTGCTGCTGCTCCTGCACAGATTTAATGATTAATGGGGTTACTTTTCCATAATCAACCATCCACGGATTTTTCTCTGCCGGTTCATTATTATCTATTGGTTTGCCTACTGCTTGCGGAAATATCTCGTAAAGCTCCTGCGCCATAAAACCTGTTTGCACATTTTTATTTGGATCTGATTTAAAGGTGTAATCGTAAATGTTTATTTTCATTAAATCTGATAATCCTTTTTGCGATGTGCCGATAATATTTTTTAAGCGCTTGTCGGAAGCGCTGCCATAGTTAACACTATTGCCAACACTTTGAAATATGCCTCCGCAAAAGGTTGCACCTGGTCTGTAAAATATAATAAAATATGCTCCTTGAAATGTTGTATTGGTATTGGAACCTGCTGTAATTTGCAAACCATGAGAGGAATTTGTATTACCTGTATTTTCAATATGAGCAGCAACAGAACCTGAACTGGTAACAAAGAGATCAGACATATTTACCCGCTCTAAATCTGAAGTCCCTGAAGCCTTCAAATGCGAAAAATCTCCAGTACCTGCAACTGATAGTTTATTTGCAGGAGTTAAAGTGCCAATACCTACATTGCCGTTTTGAAGTATTGCCATAGCAGTTGTATAAAATATTACTGTTCCGGCAGTACCAACAGGAGCGGTATTAAAATCGAATCCCCCCGCTCTGAAACTAAGCATGGATGAATAATCACCATTTATACGATATCGGTATTTTGCAGTGGTGTCGGTAAATGTAAGCCCATAACCCACGCTGCTGTAACTGGCTCCGCTTGTTCCTGCACTTACCGGGTAGTTCTTTCCGAAATAGCTGTCGAGTGCTGTTATGGTTCCCGTGACATCAAGTTTAGAAGCTGGCGCTGCGGTTCCAATGCCCACATTTCCTCCTGCCGTAACAGTCATTCGCATTTTGTTATTGGTGCGTATTTTGAAATTTACGTAATCGGTAGTGCCGATAAAGTTTGTACCTGGATTAGTTCCGGCATTGCCGGTAAGCTTCCATTGACTGTGTACCTGTGTACATATACCACAGATGGCGGTAACAA
Organism: Bacteroidia bacterium; assembly: GCA_039931675.1. GTDB lineage: Bacteria > Bacteroidota > Bacteroidia > AKYH767-A > OLB10 > JAEUTH01. The sequence goes on from JBDTRM010000276.1 coordinate 26,319, forward strand.
GAATTATTTTTTTCATGAGCTTTTGAAATTAAGATTTTGAAATTCCTTTTTTTATGATAATATCAATAAGATTTTACCATGCCAAAATTACCTTAGCATAGTTTGCCAAAAAATACCACAGTTGCGGTATTTTTGTGTTCCTGGCAGGGGAGGGCCGGGAGGAAAGATAAGATGAAAGAAATCTTTAATCATTGTGGTGGTACTTTTCTTTTAAAATTGTTATGAAGTGATATACAGAGAAAAGAAATTTGCGGTTTAGTAAAGTGCCCTGCTATGGTCAAGTGCTACCGCAATGCGTACACGTGTGTGGGCAATACTACCCAACAACGGCTGAAATTTTTATTTTATAATGATACTATGCAAAAGAAGAAGAGGATGAGGTTTGATGAGCGAACCTGGCGCGAAAAAGGAATTTTATTGATGCATGAAAACTCATACTACCGGGAGCCACGGGAGAGGACGCCACGCCAGCCGGGGAGTGAGGATGAAAATATTAAAAATATAGATAATAATTTTTTAGGTTTGCTAAAGTTCTTTGACAAAGCATTTGATTTCAATTATTAAAATACACGTTTTATATCATTCACACCTTCCTTCATGGCCTCATCAGCCACTTCCTGGTTGTGATTTGATTTCAAAGATTGATATTTCACATTAAAGTAAGAAGGATTTATAAAATCATTTGTGTTGTGATTTGATTTCAAAGATTGATATTTCACATTAATAGCGGTGAACGTCAGGACGCTCTGCAGGTTGTGATTTGATTTCAAAGATTGATATTTCACATTTTGGAAGGCTCCGAACAGCCAGTTACATCGGTTGTGATTTGATTTCAAAGATTGATATTTCACATTTTTGACCATGCCACTATACTACACCTGCAGTTGTGATTTGATTTCAAAGATTGATATTTCACATTCTACATCCGACAGCCGACCTATTCTCATTGGTTGTGATTTGATTTCAAAGATTGATATTTCACATTAAACTCAAAAAGTTAAGCGATTATGAAGGGTTGTGATTTGATTTCAAAGATTGATATTTCACATTCACCTAATTATCTAAACCCTATGCCTAAGAGTTGTGATTTGATTTCAAAGATTGATATTTCACATTTGTCCCACCACAAGAGGCAACACACCTCAGGTTGTGATTTGATTTCAAAGATTGATATTTCACATTAATTTTTAACGCAACCATCTAAAACAAAGAGTTGTGATTTGATTTCAAAGATTGATATTTCACATTTGTAATTTTTTTCGTAATGTATATTTTTGGGTTGTGATTTGATTTCAAAGATTGATATTTCACATTCATACTGTTACAATCCTATATTGACTATCGGTTGTGATTTGATTTCAAAGATTGATATTTCACATTTTTCCTTTTCATGCTGCTCATACATTAAGGTTGTGATTTGATTTCAAAGATTGATATTTCACATTTAGGAGGTGGATGCGGTGATAGCCAGTTGAGTTGTGATTTGATTTCAAAGATTGATATTTCACATTCTGCTGGAGCAGCATAAACCCAGGCAGCAGTTGTGATTTGATTTCAAAGATTGATATTTCACATTAGGAACAGAAAGCCCCCGGATATAATTCATGTTGTGATTTGATTTCAAAGATTGATATTTCACATTTTTATTATAATTTCAATTGCCGCTGAACTGGTTGTGATTTGATTTCAAAGATTGATATTTCACATTACATGGATTTAAACCAAGGTCAAAAGTGGGGTTGTGATTTGATTTCAAAGATTGATATTTCACATTTTGACGTATGGAGATAACAATAGTTCATTAGTTGTGATTTGATTTCAAAGATTGATATTTCACATTAATAGGGGTGAACGTTACGCGCATCTGCTGGTTGTGATTTGATTTCAAAGATTGATATTTCACATTTGATTTACTTCAGACAAATTACGATGCCAAGTTGTGATTTGATTTCAAAGATTGATATTTCACATTCAATTATAAACCACTCAACTGGGATGAGGAGTTGTGATTTGATTTCAAAGATTGATATTTCACATTTATGATGTATAGGTTACAAGCCTCTAAGCGGTTGTGATTTGATTTCAAAGATTGATATTTCACATTACAGTGGATGCATTAGGCATATACGTGACGGTTGTGATTTGATTTCAAAGATTGATATTTCACATTCAAATTTTTAACGCAACCATCTAAAATAAAGTTGTGATTTGATTTCAAAGATTGATATTTCACATTAATAGCGGTGAACGTCAGGACGCTCTGCAGGTTGTGATTTGATTTCAAAGATTGATATTTCACATTAAGGAAAAGGGCAATGAGCAACAGGCAACGTTGTGATTTGATTTCAAAGATTGATATTTCACATTTTTCAGGTGTAATTTCAGTTGCTCCTTTAAGTTGTGATTTGATTTCAAAGATTGATATTTCACATTCTTATCAATTCAAGATTCACATGCAGCGGGGTTGTGATTTGATTTCAAAGATTGATATTTCACATTTTTGGCTAAAATAGCCTCCGATTTATGGCGGTTGTGATTTGATTTCAAAGATTGATATTTCACATTGGTGGTGGCTGAAAGTACCATGACTTTATTGTTGTGATTTGATTTCAAAGATTGATATTTCACATTCGAGAATAGCTTCGGCAGCAACATGGAACGGTTGTGATTTGATTTCAAAGATTGATATTTCACATTTATAGCAGGCGTTACCATGACATTAGGTAGGTTGTGATTTGATTTCAAAGATTGATATTTCACATTATAATGAAATCAATTTTGGCAAGCCAACAGGTTGTGATTTGATTTCAAAGATTGATATTTCACATTTAAAGAAAGCTGGGAACTGAAAGCTGAACGGTTGTGATTTGATTTCAAAGATTGATATTTCACATTAGCTACTGTATATGTAGAGAACGAAAGCAGGTTGTGATTTGATTTCAAAGATTGATATTTCACATTTCGGGTCTCCTGGCTAAGATTGGATTGTTGGTTGTGATTTGATTTCAAAGATTGATATTTCACATTTAAGCTGCCAGCATCAGTGCAGCATTCGGGGTTGTGATTTGATTTCAAAGATTGATATTTCACATTAAACCTGCAGCAGGTGCTCCATTAACCCTGGTTGTGATTTGATTTCAAAGATTGATATTTCACATTTTTTGCTGAGTGAATGAACCCTTCCATGTGGTTGTGATTTGATTTCAAAGATTGATATTTCACATTGGAACATAAAAGTTTATCAGGCGTGGCAAGTTGTGATTTGATTTCAAAGATTGATATTTCACATTTGTGCCTCAGAATGCTTTATCGCTTACAGGGTTGTGATTTGATTTCAAAGATTGATATTTCACATTAAAAGTTTTTTCACCCTTGTCCTTAATCGGTTGTGATTTGATTTCAAAGATTGATATTTCACATTCAGTATCGCGATAATGGTACAGATCGCATGGTTGTGATTTGATTTCAAAGATTGATATTTCACATTTTACAATTACAATATGTTGACAATACAAGGTTGTGATTTGATTTCAAAGATTGATATTTCACATTCACCGTTAAGGTTGATGTCATTACACATGAGTTGTGATTTGATTTCAAAGATTGATATTTCACATTGTTTGATGAGCGCGCCCTGCTGGCTGAGGGTTGTGATTTGATTTCAAAGATTGATATTTCACATTCGAGTGTTCATGGTTGTAATTGTTGAGCAGTTGTGATTTGATTTCAAAGATTGATATTTCACATTTATTTTTGAATACATCACCTGCGAGGAAGAGTTGTGATTTGATTTCAAAGATTGATATTTCACATTCGAATGAGGTATTATACAGATAGAGCACTGTTGTGATTTGATTTCAAAGATTGATATTTCACATTAATCAAACGCCAGGGAATTATTGCCGAGGGGTTGTGATTTGATTTCAAAGATTGATATTTCACATTTGCTGATACATCCTGAAATTATGCCTATTGGTTGTGATTTGATTTCAAAGATTGATATTTCACATTAAATTTTTTGTGAGAAGTTTTTAACCATTGGTTGTGATTTGATTTCAAAGATTGATATTTCACATTATGTTATAAAATGTTGATATCGGCTCGTTGGTTGTGATTTGATTTCAAAGATTGATATTTCACATTTAAATTTTATGAATGCCGTCAACGCTAAGGGTTGTGATTTGATTTCAAAGATTGATATTTCACATTCACGACACCAATGTGGAGTGCCCCTTTGTGGTTGTGATTTGATTTCAAAGATTGATATTTCACATTACGTGCGATTGCACTCGCGATACAGCACAAGTTGTGATTTGATTTCAAAGATTGATATTTCACATTGGCATCACACCCGGTTCCACTTCAATTGCAGTTGTGATTTGATTTCAAAGATTGATATTTCACATTAATACCACCACAGGAGGCAACACACCTGAGGTTGTGATTTGATTTCAAAGATTGATATTTCACATTGCTCCTTGAGTCCAAATGGATGCTTTACGGTTGTGATTTGATTTCAAAGATTGATATTTCACATTTATTCTTGACTTCTATTCAGAAGCCGGACAGTTGTGATTTGATTTCAAAGATTGATATTTCACATTTAAAGAACTCCACTGACCATGTTAAAAAGGTTGTGATTTGATTTCAAAGATTGATATTTCACATTACCAGTTGTGAGGGGTTGCCATGCCTGCTGGTTGTGATTTGATTTCAAAGATTGATATTTCACATTCGCGCGGATTCTGACCGGAACCGATAGACCGTTGTGATTTGATTTCAAAGATTGATATTTCACATTGTAGTTATTACCGTTGCATCACTGCCCTGGTTGTGATTTGATTTCAAAGATTGATATTTCACATTAGTTCTGAAATTTACACAGCAGCTATGAAGTTGTGATTTGATTTCAAAGATTGATATTTCACATTTCTAAAAGCATTTTATCCTTTTGCTCATAGTTGTGATTTGATTTCAAAGATTGATATTTCACATTAGATAATAATCGTATAGACTTATTTATAATGTGTTACAACTAAATGATGTGAAATAAAATGGACGGGATTGAACAGTTTTACACTGTTCTTTCCCGTTTTTTGTTTTTAAAAAAGTTCTAATTGTTTCGGTGCTCCTTCAAGTGGTTCGGTTTTAGCGCCCCAAAAGTTTTTAATTTCTCCGTATTGTTTATCAGTAATTTGCAGAATACTGACTTGTCCTTTAGGTGGGATTATTTTTTCTATTCGTTTGTAATGTACATCAGTGCTTTGCACACTGGCACAGTGGCGGTTGTAAACCGAAAATTGCATCATTGAAAATCCGTCTTTCATCAGGTCCTTGCGAAAGCGCGAATAATTCTTCCTGTCTTTTTTAGTATCAGTAGGCAAATCAAAGAATACAAATAACCACATGATGCGATAAGCATTTAAACGTGAACTGTTAGTATCAGACATTGTGCTTCTGTTTAGAAACCCTGACGGGTTTAGTATAATACAGGGTATTTAATTTGCTTTTCTTTTCCTTCAAAACATTTTGAAAGCGATGCTGTAGTGTGACTTAATGCAATCATTAAAGGACTTTTGTTTTCTCCCATTATTACATCCATGCTTATTATTCCAATCAGTTTGGCTTTTGTTTCTTTTGATAGAATGCCTTCATCAGGATTTTCATTATTTATTTCAACTACTAATTTGTCCACAAAGGGGCGATAGGGTTCCATGATATCATCGGCAAGACAAAAGGCATTGTATTTATTGTGATGATGTATGCCCAGTGTAGGTATTAAGCCTGAACCGACCAAAGCCCTTGCAGTAGCTGAACGCAAAATGGTGTAACCGAAATTTAAAGCAGGGTTGGGTGGCATACCGAAACGGTCTCGTGTAAACGCTTCATCATTCGTTGTTTTTTCGAACAATGGTCCAAAAAGATATTTCCAATAGTGGCGCGCTGCCTGTGCTTCTTCGTTGGTAGTATCTCCGCTTAAAACCTTGGTGGCATAATTTTTTAAAGCCCCGTCATTTAAGCCAAGCTGATTAAACAATTGCCCCTGGTTTCTTATTTTGGCTTTAACTGTTTGCTGCCACAATTGTTTTTTTAAAGGCTCGCTTGCATCTATCTGATGCCTGTAACGTTCGGTTTGCAGTGTGTTTCCATCTAAAGGAAAAAGCATGGAAGAAGGATGATGTGTTTTGTCGCAAAAAACTACTGCTACATTATTCTCGGTTAACTGCTGTATTAAACTCTGTGTAAATGTGAGCGAATGATTATCAAGTATAACAAATCCAATATCTTCAATTGCCCGCTGCTTTGTTTCACCTGTTTCTTTATTGGTGATAATTAGCTGATTTAGCGTTGCGCTTAAATGAAAGGGGTTACCGAAGTATAAGGTTTGTTTTATCATCGTTTTTGATGATTAGTTTATTTTTTGAACATTACCAGTTGAAGATAAAGTGAAATCTACGCCTTGGACAATAGCGTCAAATGCACTAACCATTAAACAAATTTGGTCGCAAACATTTTCAAAATCAACTTTATAAACTTCCTTTAATTCTGTGGCTGGTCTTGCCTCAGTATGATGTCGAAAATAAATTCTACCAGATTTGTCAAATTTAACAATCTTATACAGTCTCATATTCAGTTCACTTGTATTTAAATCCCAAATTTCTTCTGGCTTTTTTTTATAAAAAAGAACCATTGTTCCTTTTTTAATCACTGATTTCAATGGTATATTAATTAGACTTTTTTCTTTTCCTATTTGTTTTATTGGTTCAATGATATTTAGGTCTCGTTTAGATAGTTTGAGGTGTTCACCTGCTTCCAATACATTTAGGATATTATAATTTCTTTTAATAACACCTTTATTGTTTTTCCCTTCATAAATTGCCATTAAGTAGTTTCCATCATTTGCTACATGATAGTTTTGTTTGTGTTCAAACCTTGATTTATCTCTTTGTGACTTTAAAAAGATTGGTGAAGTAATTGTTGGTGCATAACACCGGACCTTTTTAATTGGAACTCCACTCTCCATAAAAAAACCATCTTTGCTTGCTTGCTTGAGTCCATTCAGTTTTACATTTTCGCTAACTATTGATTTTATTTTTAAGTCAACGATATTACTAATATCACTTGCTGTTAAGCTTTCAACCGATTTCCTCACAACATATTTTGGTGTTATGTCTAAAGTTTGATTCGGCTGAATAATTGCACCGTAAAAAGTTTCCTTATGCAAAGAACCTCGCACGGTATCACCTTGCTGATAAATGGGTTTTCCATTTTCATATTGTACCTTTCCTCTAATTCTTAACTTCTTCTTAGTTTGCTTTTTCATATTGTCAGGAGTATGATGCGAAATCAATACTTCCTGTTCAATTGCTTTTACATCTTCTGTAAAAGTTGCCCACGGCTTTAGAGTTTTTAGTAATTCTTTTTTCTCATTAGTTCTGTTTTCTTCATCAGCATGATATAATTTAGCAAGCATGTCATATTTATCTTTTGTCATGCAGGCGATAGTGATAGCATCAATGCAGTGATGAATATGATTAACACGTGCCTTTTTACTGTACTCTTGCTGTAAACCCCATAGTTTTCTAAACTCTGCAACTGCATCACCTTTTACTGAATACACACTTTGAAATATTGATTTTAAATAGGCTCTTGAATATTTTGTAATTATACCTGTATCAACTAACTGGCTATTCTTAAAACCGCTTGGTACATCTTCTCTTGTGAAGCGATTACATTTTCCTTTCCAATAATCTAAATGAAGTTTGAAATAATGCTTCTCCCTTATTCTCTTATCCTTTTGTTCTTTGGTTTCAATTCCTCTTGCTTTTTTGCGTGAATTATATTTCCAATCATACTCCTCAATATTTTTTTCCCATTTAGATAATCGAAGAAGAATTTCTTTATGGTTTTCTAATTCAAAAGGTATTCTATTCTTCTTTACATCTCGATTGAATTTGTTTTCACAGAGTGTTAAGTTTACTTGTGAGTTATCGTAGCTTAAACTTTTAGGTATCGTGTGCTCAATGTCATATAAGGGATTGCCACCAATAAAATCGCAAATTCCAATTTGTTTACCAGTATATAAACAAACATCACCTTGTTCCTTCCAAAGTTGATATTTTAGTGTTTCATCTTCTGATGGTTCAATGTCTTTCCCACATTCCTCTTTATAAAGTTTTTTAATTTCCTCCTTATATTTAGCTCTTGCTTCTTCTCTCTCTTTCTGCCAATCCTGAATTGCTTTTCGTTTGTTAGCATCATTTAATTCGCGTGCAAGCTCAATATGAATTTTTGTTTCCTCATCTATCTTACCTTCACTTATCAGAGTATTTACTAATTTTCTTAACTGATGCATTGCCCTGATTGCCATAGGATTTTTTATAGAACCGGTTACAGGGCTTCCCAAATATAAATTGCCATCTACGGCACGTTTCGGAGTTTTAAATTGTTCAATATCTGAGGGGTGATACAACAGTTCAGTTGCTTCCTGGGTTACGTTAAAATTATCTTTTAAAAACGCAGCAATTTTTTCATCTAACCGTTGTGATTTAATGAACTCACCACGATATTTTCTTAATTGTGTTAAATATGTTGATTCAATCCAATTAAATATTTCCTGCTGCTGTGCAGCATCTAATTTCTCAAATGCTTTATTGCCACAAGCCGAAATTGTTTTTTCCTCGATGTCTTTCTTATCTATTTTATCCAACACATAATCTTTATCAGAATTATTGTAATGGTGTTTAAATTGCCCCATTAAATCATTAACAATTCCCTCGCGCTTTTTTATCTCGTTATAATCATCAATTAATTCTTTTAAAGCTTTTTTAATCACTTCCTGATTTTCGGGGCTGCTCCAAATTTCTTTACCTACAACTTTTTCAATATTTGCAAGAAATACTGCATAAGAATAAATAAGACCTTGGTGGAGATAAGGTAATATTTTGTTGATTGCTTTTAAACTCAGGCTTCCATAATCTTTCCTTAAAGTGATAAGCGAAAACTTTTTTGCCTTAACATCATTTAATCCTAAATTAGTTTTTGCAAACTCTTGTAGCTTTTCTGATTTATCAAAAGTGAATAATACGTGCCAGATATCATTGACTACTTCATAAACGCTTTTCTTTCCTGTCTTTGTGTAATTGCCAAATATGTTCTGCTCCCAATCCTCTCCAAAAACATTTGCTAATTGCGCAATTGTTGGACAGCCACTAACAGCAACATTGTTTTTATAATTAAAATACCTGGTTTCGTTTTTTGGAGTAAGTTCTTTAGCAATATCTTCAAAATCAAAATTTGGTTTACTCTTACGAATAAATTTTGACCAAATTTTCTTTCTTTGTTCATCGTCTAAAAAATCTTTTTCCCCTTTTTCTGTAAGGCCTATTTTAATGCTATTTATAAATTGTAAAGCACGATATTCTTCATATGCAGGATGAGATACGGGGCATCTTGGTTTGTCTTTTTCAAAAGTGCATTTGCCTATTAATCCCTTCTGAGATTTTAGAGGACGGAAGTAAAAAATAGCATTTTCAAGTTCGGCTATAATTTCATTTGACAACCCTTGTACTTTGCATATTACATTAAACTCATGTTTATAATGTTCTTCACGCGAAGTGTAGTGAGTTCTTATCTTTTCATTTTTCTGATTAAGCAGGTAAAAATACTGACCAAGTGTTTCACATTTTGCATCAGCAATTTCTTTAGAAAGTTTTGCTATGCCTCCTTTTACAACTCCAAGATTCTCTGCCTTATTAATTACTTTTAACAAGCTCTCTTTTAGCTCCTCAAATGGTTTTAATTTATTTTCAGAAACTACTTTATCAATACTTTTTAATAACTTTTTTACTGCTTTATCTTCTTCCTCTTTATAGCCTTCAATTATGTTGCTGAAGTTTGGTAATAGTTCTTCCTTATTTTCTGCAGTTTCAATTAGCTGCAAAAACTCTTGACGAACTTGTTCAATAATTCCATCATCACCCTGGTCAAGCCGATTGCTTAAGAATCCTCTTCGTTGAGCAAGGTGATAAAATGCTCTACCTAATTCAAACAAACCAATCTTTTCCTTACTTGCTTTGCTTCTAAAAAAATAGGGATTAATAATATCCTGTTCGTTTGTTTTAAGCCACTTTGAAAATTCGGGATTTTTAGGATATGCCTTTTTATCTTTTTTCCATTCTATTAATTCTTCAATTGGCAATGGACACATCTTATATTTAATTAATGTTTCCAAAGTTTCTAATTTCCTTAGCTTTCTTCTGAATTTTATTCTTCTTGCACTTCTGTATTTGCTTCTTTCGGCAGCTTTAGAACTTTCTATTCCTTTTTCAATCTTGACACCCTCAGAAAATATATGAACACCTTTATTAAGTAATGATGTTTCTTCTCTATCATTTTCAATAACAGCCCACCCAATAGAGTTGGTTCCTAAATCAAGTCCTAAAATTTTTGACATGCTTAATTGGTTTTAAAAATTTGAGTTTAATTGTATTATGGTTTGCAAGTAAATAATAATAAGATACATTTACAGCAAGAAATTTTAATTCAATCTTTGATTTCTTATCACAATAAGGCTATATGCCGAAGGTGTAAACCT
>JBDTRM010000277.1:0-4266 GCA_039931675.1 Bacteroidia bacterium
TACAAATGAGTTTAAGTGTTGGACTACTTTGCCAAAAGTGAAAGTGATTTGAGGTGTTGATGTTTGATTAATTCGTTAAAAACCGGTGTAAGTGTGCCGGTTTTTTTTTGTTACATGAATGCACGCAGAAACTAAAACAGTTTCATGTCATCATAGATAGCTTGCGGTGATTAAACATCATCAACTAAATGCAAAAGTTGCAGTGATTCCATAAGAATAAATTAAAGAAAATACTGAAGATTAAACCGATTGAATATCTATCCTGAAGATTTAAATTGATGAAACTGATTAACAGAGTCCTTAAGAATAACTATCATATAAATGGTGATTGCGAATAGCGGGAAATTTTTTCCCAAATTGGATGCCTGTTCCAAGGATGAAAGATTGCCTCGGATTTAAATGTCGTGCATTTAATCAACCTGAGACTTGCATATAGTTTTCCACATATATGGGAAATTTTTCCCATGCGCTATCATGGAAGTATCATTATGTTTTTTAAGACTTGTTCCCCACTGTGTAATAATAAAACAAACAGGGCTGTTAATGTGTTTTTAAAATTACTTATTGGCATGTTTTTTCGCGGCTAAAAACATATTAAACGCGGAACAATGAAAAACGACTTAAGTAATAAAAAAGTAGCTGTGTTAGTTACCGATGGTTTTGAAGAATCAGAATTTGTGAAACCTATTGATGCGTTGAAAGAATATCACGCAAATGTGGAAGTAGTTTCTTTAAAAGGCGGAAAGGTGAAAGCATGGTCGGGAGGAAACTGGAGCAGGGAGTATGATGTAGATAAAACAATTGAGGCTGCTGATTCGAAGGATTATGACGCCTTGGTATTACCGGGTGGAGTTATGAATTCGGACAAACTAAGGATGAATAGGGATGCGGTGAATTTTGTTGCCGGATTTTTTGATGATGGCAAGCCTGTGGCTGCTATATGTCATGCACCATGGATATTAATTGAAACAGGTGAGCTTCAAGACAGGGAACTTACTTCATACCCATCGTTAAGGACTGACTTGCTAAATGCAGGGGCAAATTGGGTGGACGCTGAAGTGGTCGTTGATAATGGATTGGTGACCAGCCGCAAGCCGGATGACCTGCCTGCGTTTTGCGCAAAAATGATTGAAGAAATAGCGGAGGGTGTTCATGCTGAAAAATAAATTTTCACGATTAATATATTAATTCTTAAAATTATGGAAGACGAAGAAAATGATTTAACGTTATCGCGCCAGGAGGCGAATAAGATAATTTTCACCTATGGGGTTACAGGGGCAGTTACCTACATTGTTTATTTCCTGATAATGTGGGCTGCAGGGTTAATTGGTCATACAGAGTTGCGTTATGTAAATTATGCATTATGCGGTATTGTTGGTTTTATGGCCATGCAAAAGGTTAAGCAGCAGGAGGGTGGTCATGTAACTTACCTCCAGGGATTAGGTATTGCTTTTTTGACCGGTGTGGTTTCCTTTATAGTACTGGGGCTGTTTGTATATATTTTTGCCAAACTTAATCCGGGCTTTTTAACTGCCGTTTTAAAAGATACACCTATGGCCTTCGCTTCCTTTACAGATCCGGCTATAACAGCAGCCTCTTTAATAGTAAGCGAGGGAGTTGCCTTCAGCGTTATTATCGCATTATGCCTGATGCAATATTTTAAAAGCCCGTGAAAATGCATTGAAGGTAACATTCTGAAAATTCCGGGTACTCCATTGCATGCGGGTACCCGGAATTAAAAGAATTATAATAGGTTGATTTTTATTATTCCTTTACAAATTTCTCTGTAATCAAATGTTTTGAATTGAACACTTTTATAAAGTATATACCATTCGGAATTTTTGAAATATCAATAGTGCTTTGATTTTCTGCATTGAGAATTGTTTCGCCAAGCGTGTTTACAATTTCAATTTTAAAACTATCTTCAAAAGGAAGAGTGATACTAATTTCTGAAGATGCTGGATTCGGAGTAACTGAAATAGTTTCACTAACCAGGTTTCCTTCCCTGCAATTCACAGTTATTGCTTTGCCTGGAGCTAATTTTGAACAACCATTGCTGTCAGTAACTTCTACTTTATAGGTTCCCGCAGTTTTTGCTGTGTAGCTTGATGCTGTTTCTCCTGCAATAAAGTTTGTTCCTTTTTTCCATTTGTAAGTATAGCCTGTGGCAACACTTGCCTGCAACACTACACTGTCGCCAGCGCAGAAAGTGGTGGGCCCTTGCGGTGTAATAACAGCCGCAGGCAATGGATTGGAAGTAACCTTTATTCCATTGGAAGATTTAGTACAACCGTTTTGTGTATTTGTAACTACTACTTTATAGGTCGCTGATGATGTTGCAGTATAGTTAGCTGTTGTTGCACCTGCAATATCATTTGTACCTTTCTTCCATTGGTAAGAGCGATTGGCTGCTGTTGCTGCATCTAACTGAACAGTTCCACCTGAGCAGAATATGGTATCAGTTGCAGCAGTGATGGTTGCTGTTGGAAGTGCTTTTACAACTACTTTCAATTCATCCGAATAATCCGTTAATGCTGCAGGGCAGGTTACTTTCAAAACATAATAGTATGTGCCTGTGGTTAGTTTGCCGGTGGTGTAAGTCGCAGTGGTTGCACCACTTCCTCCGGTAACGTTACTATAAGGTCCGCCCTCTGTTGTTGAACGTTGCCACTGGTAAGTAATGCCAGGGTAGGATGAATAACCTGTAGCCGACATCACGTACGTTTGCTGAGCACATAATGAAACAGAATCAGGTGAAATAGTTCCTCCGTTGGCTTCGCATCCTGCAAAATAACAACCGATATCGTGTGGTGCTGTTCTTGGTTTGCAATCTAAATCAGTGGTGATGTATGCCGGTGGCGTTGTTCCAGTTCCATCTAATGAAGTTGAAGCAGGAGTTGCATGCAAATCGGTAGCATTGTTTACAAAATTAGGATTGGCAACAATTGAATTCGCATCTGAGCCGGGATTTAAAGTCATTGCTGCCTGCCATTGAGCAAGTGTTTTAAAATAAGTAGTTGTAGCCCTTCCAATAAAACCTCCGGATGTGTCGGCTATGTAAAAACTATTGTAATTTGAAAGTGAACCAACACTTCCATATTGGCTTGCAGAATTGGTGTAGAAGCAAGTGTGATGTGCAACCCCGGTTTGTGCTGCAGTAAAATTTGCAAATACATTATTTTTTATTTGCGAAGCTTTGCTTACACTGTTCATTGAAAGGCAACCCGAACTTGCATTAGGGAATGTGCTTCCGTTTAAGCTTACACTGTTGTTATATAATTCCGTTGTTATGTTACCGGTATTGGATTCAATAAAAATTCCAACAACAGCCCAAATAGTAGTTGGGGCTCCCGTATAAGAAGACAATAGATTGCTGATACTATTATTAAAAACTTTAAAACTCATGGTTTGGTTGGGCCAATTAATCCTGATACCCGCAATCCAATGTGCTGAATTAAGTGATGTACTGCTTCGCCTTATTGTACGAATAATGTTGTTGCTGATTTCGTTGGCACCATACGAATTGCCAACTATAATGCCGCTTGTGCTATATATACTTGTGGCTGTTATATTTTGAATGATACAATTGCGAATGGTAAAATTATACTGTCCTCCAATTGATATTCCAGAAGGTGAACCACTTATGATATCATCGGGCACATTCGGGTCGCCTATGTAATTAAAGGTGTTGCAGGAGGAGGTTATAATTTGATTGCCTTGGTCAGCCGGGCCGGTGGCATTGTTTGGAGCACTTAAACTAATTCCATAGTTGCAATCTTTAATACTAATATCACGATAGGTATTGTAAGAGTTTGACCCTAGTAATCCTCCTGGTGATGTGGTGCTGAAGGATGAAATTCCATAAGAGCCACCCTGGTTGCGGTCAAGGTCAACCGATATTTTATCAAACATATTATGCTGCGCTCCCTGGTTTCCGAACAATTCAAAAACGGCCAGTCCTATCTCAACTTGTTGTGGTGAAGTACCGTGAGAGGTGAGATTAAGATTGCTGATGGTTGTGTATGAAGCACAAACTGCAAGTAGGGGTACTTGTGTATGACCTAATGCTGTAGTGCTTACACCTGTTCCATAACCGGCACCTGATGCTGATATGTTATTACCTCTGTAAGCAAGTGTTGCCGCAGCACCGGTTTTTGAAATGGTGAGTAAATTAGTAGCACTGCTATTAGGTGTAGCAACAAAAATCGGAAAGATGTTACTGCCATTTGCAGCAGTAGTATCATACTGTGCATCGGTAAGGTTTAA
>JBDTRM010000278.1:0-26704 GCA_039931675.1 Bacteroidia bacterium
TACAGGTTACACTTACCTCTGGAATAACGGTGCTACAACTCAATGTCGCAGTGTTATGGGAGGAACCTACACGGTAACTGTTACTAACGCTGCAGGATGTTCATGCAGCAGCACCAAAGTTGTTACAGCCTGCACTCCTCCGTCATGTACAATTACAGGAAGCAGTACTTGCGGTTCAACTGCTGTTCAGATTTGTGCTCCAAGCGGTACAGGTTATACTTACCTCTGGAATAATGGTGCAACAACTCAATGTCGCAGTGTTTATGCCGGAACTTACACGGTAACTGTTACTAACGCTGCCGGATGCTCATGCACAAGCAGCAAAACTGTTACTACCTGCACTCCTCCTTCATGCAGCATTTCAGGATATTCAACTTGTGGTTCGAATGCCATACAGATTTGTGCACCAAGTGGTACAGGCTACACTTATTTGTGGAGTAACGGTGCGACTACTCAATGCCGTTATGTTTATGCCGGAACATACTGGGTAACTGTTACCAACTCAAGCGGATGCTCAAGCTCATGCAGCAAGTGTGTTACTGTATCACGAATGATGGAATCAACTGTTGTAGATAACAGCGGAACATTCCAGGTATCTGCTTATCCGAATCCTTTCTATGAATCATCAACTATTGAATTCCAGAATACTAAAGAGAATTCGCATGTTACAATTGAGTTGTATGATTTAACCGGAAACAGAATCGCAACCTTGTTTGAACAAGATGTTGAACAAGGGGTAACGTACCAGGCAAAAGTAAATGCCGCAAACCTTGCTGAAGGAGTTTATATTTACAGACTCATAAGTGGTGATGATGTTATTAACGGAAAGTTGACCTTAATAAAATAAAGGGTTAATTATCTGATTAGTATTATTGAGAATGCCTCCCAAATAGGGAGGCATTCTCTTTTTATATTCATCATTACAAAAACATTAAAAAATACAGGAATGCATTTTCTTTATTGAGTTTCGAATATGGCTTTCAGCTAATTGTTTTGTGACAACCTGCTATTAACAGGACTTATTAATAAGATCAGTCTTGATATTCATTGCTATAACAACAATGTTAAAACTATAGATTGTTTAATTTTGTAAACTTGTGTCAGGGAGTTAAAACTTTAAGCAGCGATTTTTGAATATTCAACTTTTCATTCCTTCGAATTGTAACAATTGATAGTATGCAATTAAAAAAATATTGGCTTGTTATTTTATTTTGCCTGATCAAATTCGCTACCCCATTTTTTCAGCATCACGATTTCGAATTGCATCGTGATGAATACCTGTACTTAGCCAAAGGGAATCACCTGGCATGGGGCTACATAGAAATACCACCGGTTAATGGTTTAATTGCTTTTATAGTAAATATAATGGGCAACTCTTTTTTTGCCGTAAAGTCTTTCCCTGCGCTTTTTGGTGCACTCACCATGCTTTTAATCGGTATGATAATAACTGATTTCAGAGGGAGCTATTTCGCACAACTTATCGGATGTCTTTCTTATTTGCTTACTGCCTATCTGCGCATCAACATTTTATTTCAACCCAATGCATTGGATATTTTACTCTGGACTTTTTGCTTTTACCTCCTCATCAATTTCATCAAAACAAAAAATAAAAATCTGCTGTTTGAATTAGGCATTGTTTTCGGCTTCGGCTTGTTGAATAAATACACGATGGGGTTTTTAATCATTGCAACAGTAATTGCATTAATAGCCTCACCTTATCGAAAATTATTTCTTGATAAAACAATTTACATAGCTGCATTGATTGCTGCAATTATTTTTCTTCCTAATGCGTTATGGCAGTTGCAACATCATCTTCCGTTCTTGTATCACATGCAATTGCTCAACGATACGCAATTGCAAAATCAACATGCATCAGAATTTATAAAAAGTCAGTTCCTGATGAATCTGGCTGGTTCAATGGTCTGGATTGCAGGAATGTATAGCCTCTTTACTTTGTGGGGAAGACAATACAGGATGATTGCCTTCATATACATCAGTGTAATTGCAATGCTGTTAATGCTTCACGGAAAAAATTATTATGCGCTCGGATTGTATCCTGTGCTTTTTGCATTTGGTTCAGTGCATTTGGAACGCTACATCAACACAAGAAAGAAATTATGGTTGAAGCCTGTGTTAATCATTTTTATTTTGATTGCAGGAGTTCCCTTTGTGCCGGTTTTAATTCCTGTATTTGAACCAAAAGAAATGGTAAACTTTTGTTCACACTTAAAAGGCACAGGAGTTTTAAAATGGGAAGATGGCGATGAACATCCGTTGCCGCAGGATTTTGCAGACATGCTCGGCTGGAAAGAACTCACTGAAAAAGTAAATACTGTTTACACTAAACTCAGTGAAACTGAAAAGCAGCATCTTTATATTGATTGCGATAACTATGGGCTTGCCGGTGCAATTACATATTATGGCAAAGCGTACAACCTACCCGAAGCGCATAGCGACAATGCAAGTTTTATTTTCTGGATTCCGGAATTAAAAGATATAACCACTGTCATTTACGTGGGAACAGATGAACCTGATACAATTGTATATGCACACACCGCAAACATTATAATTGCAGACTCCATTACCAACCCTCTTGCACGCGAATACAGAACAAAAATATTTCTTTTAAGAGGTGTGGACAATTTTCTGATTGAAGCAACAAAAAATCAAATTAGCGAAGAGCGGAAAAGATTCAATCAGTAAAAGTCTGATTAATGGAGAATATCCATGTTAGCTTCAATTTCCAAAATCAACGATGCGCTCAGTGTAGATTATGTAGGAGAGTGTATCAGGCTTACCTACACTGTCAAGCTGTGTGTGAAATTCCATTTTTTTGCGATAAATTAACCCTACACCCGCTGCATATTTTTCTTCTTTATACTTAGGCGTTACAAAGTTGGAGAGATCATCAACCTGTAATACAGTGGATACAGAATCGAAGGTGAGATTGTTGATGGTCATGTGTTCATGCGAGCCTGTATATTGATAATCTTCTCCCTCATCAGTATTCATTGAGTTACCATTCCATGTTTTGCCATTTTGAATGGGGAAGATTAGTTTGATATAGCGGATGTTATTTTCGAAACGTTCGGCAGTTGTGGCTGTGAGGTTGGCTGACCACACGTTATAAATAGTCCAGTCAGGATAGAAGAGTGAATCTTTGCGGTAACGCTCAATGCGTAAAGTAGGTCTGCCCTGGTTATCAGTAAAAACAGATTCGATAACTTCTTTGATCTGGTATTGGCTATGTGTTTCTAAATGATCCCAATCCGATTTTTGCGCTGAATCAACATCATAAATAATGTAGTGTCCTACATCTACGGGAAAATAAGTATAGCCAAGGTTAGGTGCTTCGGTATTATTCTCTTTTTTGCATGAAAATATTGCCAGGCAAAAAAAAGCAACTAAGAGTATATTGGAAACGATTTTCATCGCAGCTAAAGTAAGGAAAATAGTGCGGCATTTGAGTTGATCGGTGAAAGCTGAATTCCATTAATCAGATTTGTTGAGCAAATTGATTTCAATAGCCGTTAGAAGCTGTTACATTGCTTCAAGATGATCATTCACTCATAATGGTTTCTGTGATGAGGCACGCGATACAATCGCGCGCAAGGAAGACCCATTTTTCCATTATTCAATCTACTCGGTAACGGGATGGTATCCGGTGTTACAGTTCTTCGGCCTGGGCAATCAGTTCTGCAATATCAAGTACTTTAACTTCCTGTTCTTTATTGAAGTTTTTTACACCATCGGTTATCATGGTCATGCAAAAAGGGCAACCCACTGCAATTACATCGGGTTGATGTGTGAGGGCTTCTTCAGTTCGTTCTATGTTGATGTCTTTGTTGCCTTTTTCAGGTTCCTTAAACATTTGCGCGCCTCCGGCACCACAGCATAAACCGTTGGCGCGGCTACGTTTCATTTCGCTCAGTGCTGCATCTAATTTTGCAATCACTTCACGTGGAGCTTCGTAAACATCATTGCCTCTTCCAAGATAACACGGGTCGTGAAAAACAATTTTTTTGCCTTTGAATGCTCCTCCCTGCACTTTCAATCTTCCTTCATTAATGAGACTTTGCAATAACATACTGTGATGTACCACTTCGTAATGTCCTCCCAACTGCGGGTATTCATTTTTAAGTGTATTGAAGCAGTGAGGACATGCCGTAACTATTTTTTTTACTTCATAACCATTTAACACCTGTATGTTCATCATGGCCTGCATCTGAAATAAAAATTCATTGCCTGCTCGTTTTGCAGGATCACCTGTACATGATTCTTCGGTTCCGAGGACAGCAAACGATACTCCAACTTTATTTAATATTTTAACCAATGCCTTGGTAATTTTCTGAGCACGCTCATCAAAGCTGCCTGCACAGCCCACCCAAAAAAGCAATTCAGGTGTTTCGCCTGCTGCAAGCATTTCGGCCATTGTTTTTACTTTCATATTTTATTAAGGATTGAGTTTTGAATGGTGGAATGATTGAATAATTTCTTTGTGTTTTACTTGTTCGGGTTCGGGATAATATCCCGAGTTACGTTATTCACTCGCCCAATTCAGTCTATCGGCTGGGGAGAATTGCCACGGTGCCTGGTTGTTTTCTATCTTAGTGAACATACCATTCAACTCTGCCGGGGCTGATGATTGTTCCATTACTAAGAACCTGCGCATATCTATGATGATAGATAACGGATCAATGTTTACCGGGCAGGCATCAACACATGCATTGCAGGTTGTGCACGCCCACAGTTCTTCATCGGTGATGTAATTACCGAGTAGTGATTTTCCGTCATTGAAATCTTTACCTTTTGTATCAATGTTTTTTCCAACCTCAGTTAGACGGTCGCGTGTGTCCATCATAATTTTGCGAGGTGATAATTTTTTGCCTGTGATGTTTGCGGGACACACACTTGTACATCGTCCGCACTCTGTACAGCTATAGGCATCCATTAATTGTTTCCACGTTAAGTCCTGAACATCTTTGGCACCAAAGCGCATTGGCGCAGCATTGGGATCAACAGGTGGCGGTGTTAATGATGGATCCATCATTAGTTTTACTTCATTGGTTACTGATTCAAGATTGGTGAACTCACCTTTAGGTTTTAATTTGCTATTCCACACATTTGGAAATGCCAACAGTATGTGAAAATGTTTTGAGTAAGGAACGTAATTGAGAAAACCTAAAATGCCGATAATGTGAAACCACCAGCATGAGCGTTCAATTAAAACTAAAGTATGACCATCAGTGTTTTGAAACAACGGAGCAATTAAACTGCTTAAGGGAAATGAGCCTGCTTTTATATAATGTTCAAACTCACCTCCACGCGATTGTAAATTAAAGTCGCATGCATTCATGGTTAAGAAAGCCATCATCAATAAAATTTCCCATGTAAGAATAACATTCGCATCGGTGCGGGGCCATTGAGTCATCTCAGCACTCCAGAAACGTTTTAATTTTAAGATGTTTCGCCTTGCAAGAAAAGTAACACAGGCAGCAATGACACCAAGAGCAAGCCACTCAAAACTCCCGATAAGGAAATCATAAAACCCACCGAGGAAAGAAAATATACGGTGCGTACCTGCTACGCCATCAATTAAAATTTCGAGCACTTCTATATTGATGATGATGAAGCCTGCATAAATGATAATGTGAAAAAATCCTGCAAGCGGCCTCACCATCATCTTTGATTGACCAAGTGCAACTCTTGTCATAACAGCCCATCGCTCGCTTTTGCGGTCATTGATCACCACATCACGACCAAGGTTTATATTGCGTGTTATGGTGCGCACATTTTTAGTGAATAAAAATATTGCTGCTGCAAGTATGATGATGAAAATTATGCTGGCAATCATTGAGAGGGTTTGAAGTTATTTGAGAAGGCGTTTAACCTTAGTAGAAAATCATCTCACATATTCTAAGACCTTATTACCTTATTATCAGTAAAATAAGGTAATAAGGTTATATATTCAGGTTGTTATTTTTCTACTAAGGTTTTTATCATTCAAAGAAGTTTTGCATTGTTATTTTTTCTTGTTCGATTCAAATCTTAAATTGTAAGTCGTAAATCTATTTCTTTCCAAAAACAGAGAAACGAACATAATGTTTTGGATTTGCTTTCACATCAATGAGTAATGAATCTAAATGGGCTGCGCTGCTGTTAAGATTTGCATACAATTTATCATCTTTAAGCAAGGCACCCAATGAGCCTTCACCATCATTTATCTTTTTAAGTATGATGGCAAATTCGCTCATGTTCTTATTCAGATTGTCAATAGCCGATTTAAGATTTGCAGCAGCAAGCGAATCGCTTATGGCTGAAAGGTTGTCAACAATGTTGTCAATCTTATCATTATTATCTTTCAGATTTTTCGAAATGGAATTTACATTATCTAAAGTGGTTTTTATTTCACCATTATTGGTGGTGCTCATCTCATCTAACGCGGCTGATATACGGTCGAAGTGTTTCAGTGTAGCATTGAGTGATTCAAGGCTTTCATTAATATGCTTTTTATTCTGAGCATTGAAGGTCGCGTTCAAATTCCGCGTAAGCGTATCTATTGATTGCAAAAGGACTTCCAATTTATCTTTAACGGGTCCTACCTGGTTACCAAGCGATTCCGTTAATCCTAACTGCACATCTCCTTTTAAAGTTGCACCGTTTTTTGCAGGAGTTTTTGACGTTCCCAATTTGATCTGAATTTCTTTGGTACCGAGAAAATCAGCACTGGCAATTACAGCCGTAGCATCTTCGGAAATAAATATTGATGAGCCTGCGGTAAAATCAATAAGAATACGGCCTGAATTATCAGGAAGAAAAGATATCATCTCCACCTGCCCTACTTTATATCCGTTAAGCTTAATCAGATTTGATTTTGCAAGCCCGTTTACCTGCGGATAGATAACGTGATATTCCTTAGACACAGAAAACAGATCACGGCCCTTTAAATAATTGATGCCCCATATTGCTGCAACTAAAGCACCTGTAACTATTAGTCCTATCTTAACTTCTTTTGATATATTAATCACGATGTGGTTTTAAATATGCGCTCCAAAACTATCAATTATCTTTTAACTCAAAAAAGTTTATGATGTTAGGTTCTTCGTTTTGGGTTGCGGCAACTTTCGGAAAGTTGAAGGAACTTTCCGAAAGTATTGGTAATGTCGCTCGATAATTGATTCCTGAAAAGTTGAGTAAAGAAAAAAACATACAAAGAGGCTAATTAGTGCAGGGAGATTAATAATGTTTAATGTCTATCGCTTAGGTGTCACTTTTGGAAAGTTCCTTCGACTTTCCGAAAGTTAAATGGAAAAACAAATCAATTTATTTCCCCAACGTCTTAGCCTCTTTAATTGTAATTCGCTTACCCTGGTAATACGGAGTAACAAAAGCATCTGTAAAACCTTTTGTACGCAATTTGTTTTGTGCAGTTAATGCCTGAGAGTAGTTAGTGTATATGCCTGATGTGATACGCTGCATTTTTCCATCTTCGGAAGCAATAACTTTAATATCTTCTACTGCTGAATATTTTTTCAGTTCGCTCTCGCTTATTGAAGGGGTTGCTCCAACCTGCACGGTGTAAAAGAAATCAGCCGGTGCTTCAGTAGTTTTAGTCACCACAATTGTTTCAGGAACAGATTTAGTCTCAGGCTTTTTAACTTCAGGCGTTTTCTTCTCAGGAACTTTTACTGTTTCGTTTGCAGATTTATTTAATGATGTATCCGCTATTATCGGTTTACCAACTTTTATATCTGTTCTTGCATCAATAGTCGGCAAGGGTTTTTCAGTTTTTGACATATTGGTTTTATTCTTTGAAAGTTCATCTGCTTTTTTTGCTTTTTCTTTTATGGCAGCAGAAGCAGCCGCATCTTCAGCATTTTTTTTATTGATACTATCTTTATTAATAATATCTGCGGTTGGTTTATTACTGGTGGCTTCACTTGCCTTACCTGCATCATTGTCGGTGCGGTCACCTTCTTCCATATCCACTTTGTATTCTTTAAACGCTTTAAAAACTGAAGTGGCCATAGTTACCTGTCCCTTTTCAGAATCTAAAAAATTTTCTTCGGAGGGATGAGTAAGAAATCCTGTTTCGATCAGCACACTTGGCATGGCCGTTTTATACAACACTAAGAATCCCGCCTGTTTTACACCGCGGTTAAAACGGCCACCATACTCTTCAGTTTGCGCCTGAACCTTTGATGCAAAAGTGAGACTCTTCTCCATGTAAGCATTCTGATAAAGGTTAAAAATAATGTTGCTTTCGGGTGAGTTGGGATCGTAACCATCATAGTTAGTCTTGTAATCTTTTTCTAATAATACAGAAGCATTTTCACGTTTTGAAACATTGAGGTTATCATCAGTTTTATGTAATCCCATCACATAAGTTTCAACACCATAAGCTGCCTTGCCACCGCTGTTACAATGAATGCAGACAAATAAATCAGCGTGATTACGATTAGCGATAGCCGCACGTTCGCGCAATTCAACAAACACATCAGTTTTACGCGTAAAAATAACTTTCACATCAGGAAATCTTTCTTCAATCATCTTTCCCAACTTTAATGCAATGGCAAGCGCAACATTTTTTTCCTTAGCATC
Organism: Bacteroidia bacterium; assembly: GCA_039931675.1. Lineage (GTDB taxonomy): Bacteria > Bacteroidota > Bacteroidia > AKYH767-A > OLB10 > JAEUTH01. Next base: position 8,602 of record JBDTRM010000278.1, read on the forward strand.
ACTACCCAAACAACCTGTATCATGACCACCATGACCGGCATCAATAACCACTGTGCGAATGTGATAGCTATTGTTATTGGCGGGACCAAACGAATAGAAAACACCGGTTACTAACAGGAGCGACACAATAATTAATACCCTTTTTACGTGAACCATGTTTGTTTTAATTTATAGCTTTGAACCCTAATCAGAGTGCGAAAATATTGAGTTCTGTGGCTATAGTTTTATTAATCTTTACCTGCAAAGTAAATAGTTTGAAGGGCATGCGCATTTTTATTCTGCTATTTTTTTTAACATTCGTTTGTGTACACCTCAATGCGCAAAACACTTTGCCACCTGATTCCACTTTGCCAAATCCGTTTACCGATAGTTTAAAAGTAAATAACGATACTACCGGAGTAGTTATTATAGAACAAGATTCATTGAATAAAGATTCGGCAAATGTTGCTTTAAGCGGAGAATTAAAATCGAAGATACATTACCTGTCAGTTGATTCAATGGAGTTTGATTTGGTTGAAGATAAAGTTTACATGTATCACAATGCTTCAATTGAATATGAAGACCTGAAGCTAAAAGCCGACTATATTGAAATTGATTTTGACAAACGTTTACTATATGCCAAAGGCGCACCTGATAGTGCCGGTGTAATAGTTGGACAACCTGAGTTTGAACAGGGCCAGGAAAAATTCAAATCAGAAGGACTCACTTATAACTTTAATAATAAACGTGGTCGCATAACAGAGGTTCGCACACAACAGGGCGAAGGTTATATTATTGGCGAAAAGGTAATAAAAAGTGAATCAGATAATTTTTATGTACGAAATGGAAAATACACCACATGCGATAAACCACATCCCGACTTTTATATTGAAGCCAACAAATTAAAAATGGTGAAAAAGGGGAACAGAATTGTTACCGGGCCTGCTTACATGGTTATAGCCGATGTGCCGACTCCGCTTGCTATTCCATTCGGGTTTTTTCCTGCAAATAAAGGACGGCAATCAGGATTGATTTTTCCTGCTTACGGAGAAAGCAATGATCTCGGTTTCTTTTTAAAGGATGGCGGATGGTATTTTGGTTTTAGTGATTATGTTGACCTGGCTCTAACCGGTGATATATATTCGCAAGGTTCATGGGCATTGCATGGCACAAGTAATTATGCAAATCTGTATCATTACCGTGGCAGCTTAAATGTAAATTACTCTACTACTAAAATAAGTGAAAAGGAATTGCCTGATTATTCGCTAAGCCGCGATTTTTTTGTTCGGTGGAATCATTCCCAGGATGCAAAAGCGCATCCCGGAACCATATTCAGTGCAAGCGTTAATGCAGGTACGGGAAAATATTATTATAACAATATTTCTTCCGGAACAGATTATCTTACCAATACTTTTCAATCATCCATTTCCTATTCGAAAAGATGGCTGGGTAAACCTTACAACCTGAGTATAGCAGCACGTCACGATCAAAATAATATTACACACATTTATAATATCACACTTCCCGAAATTGGTTTTGGAATTGACCGGCTTACTCCGTTTAAACGTAAGGTAGTTGTTGGAGGAGAGAAATGGTATGAAAAAATTGGTTTAAGCTTAACCACCAATGCGCGTAATTCTATTTCGTCACCTGATTCATTGCTATTCAAACCTGAATCAATTGACCGTTTTCAAAATGGCATATTCAATTCCGTTCCGCTAAGCACTTCGTTCCAGGTGTTTAAATATTTTACAATATCTCCATCAATAAATTTTAGCAGCAAGTGGTATTTCAAAACATTTGAGCAACGTTATGATGCCGATTCTGAAAAAGTTTTTCTTGATACCATTTCGGGTTTCAAAGCTGCCAATGAATATTCCATCAGCGCATCATTAAACACACGCATTTATGGAATGGCGAATTTCAAAAAAGGAAAAATAGCTGCCATACGTCATGTGGTTACTCCCAGCGTTAGTCTAAGCTACAGGCCTGATTATGCAGAATCGAAATACGGTTATTATAAAAATGTACAGATAAATGAAACAGGAAGCACGCAACAATATTCTATATTCGGAGGAGCTGTGCCTGGAGGAATTGATCATGACAGTGCAATTTATAACGGCATTAGTTATAATACCATTTATGGAGGCCCGGCATCAGGCAAATATGGTTTCCTGAGTTTTGGTTTGGATAATAATTTAGAAATGAAAACGCGCCAGCAAACTGATACTGCTGTAAATTTTAAGAAGATAAAAATTCTTGAAAGCCTATCTATCAATACCGGTTACAACCTTGCTGTAAAAACTTTTAACTGGTCGCCTGTTGCAGTAGCTGCCCGCACCACCATACTTGAAAAGTTTAATATTACAGCTAATGCAAATTTTGATCCTTATGCTATTAATGACAGCACAGGTGATAGAATTAACAGGTATGAAAAAAATGTAACCGGAAAATTATTGCGTTTTACAAATGCACGCGCGGCTATTGGGTTTAATTTAAACAGTACTTCATTATTTGATAAAAGTGAAAGCGAAAATTCGAAAACAAAAACAACAACAACCAGCACAAGTGGATATTATAAGATACCCTGGAACTTAACTTTTAATTACAGCTATGATTATAGTAAAAAAGTTGCCAGCACAAAAACGCAAACATTATATTGTTATGGCGATTTAAGTTTAACCGAAAACTGGAAAATAAATTTCAGCACCGGTTGGGATTTTGAAGCCAAAGATGTTTCCTATACTTCGCTCGGAATAGTTCGCGACTTGCATTGCTGGGAAATGCATTTTAGCTGGGTGCCGTTTGGCGCACAGGAAAATTATTTTTTCTCTATCAACGTAAAATCAAGCATACTTAAAGACCTGAAAGTGGATAAGAAGAAGGATAGGTATGACCGGTAGTGGTTTGAAATTGGAAATTGGAAATTTGGTTTTGCTGGCGTGAGCTTTTAGCTCGTGTTGCGAATCAGTAAGGGTATCGTAAGTTCGAGAGACACGAACCACAAGTTCTCGATTGCAGATGCTCAAGTCTTTTTCATAACCATGCGGAGAAAATAATTTTTAAAATCAGTTGAAATTTAGATTGAAACCGGAACCATTTATCAGTTTGCTTTGATAAATTTTTTGTGTGCAATTGTTTTATTTTCAGAAAAAAATTCAAGAAAATAAATCCCGTTTTCAAGTTGCGACACATCAAGATCTGATTCATTTCCTGCAATTACTCCCTTTGAACTTAAAGTTCCCAATGTATTTCTGACTTGATAAAAGATTTTACCATGATTATAATTTTGCACCTTGAGGTGTACTATTTTTTTTACGGGATTTGGAAATAGACTGATGTTTTCAACGGATGATATGGGATCGTTTATTCCTGCAAAAAGTTCCTGCCCGCAGGTAATTCCATTCTTCTTGAAATAAATAATTTTTTTTCGCAACCAGCTAATTCCTGAAGGTCCGAGAATCATAGGATCACTATTTTCTTCAAATAACCCAAGCCCCGCCACATATTTATAATAATGATGATAAGGATCGGCAAATACATCAATGGTGCCATAACAATTTTCAGCAGGGCAATAGATCAGGTAATTGGGATTATAAATCTGATAGGTTAACAAAAATTGTCCGCAATAATCTTCAAGACTAAGCAATCGCTGCTTACCTTGATCATCATAAAACTCAAAAGGAATAGCAGCAATTGTATCATATCTATAGTATTTCATTTCGATTGTATCGCTCGTTGCAAAAGTTGAATCCTTATAAAACCATTGATTAACTATCATGTAGGTAATGCTATCAGGCAAATCTGTACGCGAAAGAAAAGTGAATTTGCTGTAAGATGTAAAATTGTAGGAGGGTGGTCCACCGGGAGTGTTTACATAAAACCTTGTTTGAATTTCATCGCCTGGCTGATAATCATAAACCATTTCGTTTGTCAATTCAGTAATGCCGGTTTGTGTAAAATTATTTCCTGCCATAACGAGAGGCTCCAATATTTGTGGAAATGAATCAACTCTGAAAAATTTTATCAGCCCTATATCTTTTGCAACAATCACCTGTTGCTGATTAAGTGCCGATGAAATAAAGTTACCCAAAGTATCGGTGTGTAACACACGGTAAAAATTTGCCGAATCAGAATAGCCGGCTACGTTTATTGTATCAGTTAATTCAAACACAATTTTAAAAATCTGTAAACTGTCTGAATAAAAAACCGATGTATCACCAACACTTAAATTCAAATCAAAATGAAGCGTGTCACCATTAATGTTATAAAACCGGAATGTGCCTGAAGAAACATATTCAACCGGATGACCAATCCACGAAGGCAAATCACGCATCAGCATACATCCTGAGCCCCAAAAAGGGCAGTTACTTGGTATTTGTGGAGTCAACAACCGTCCTAATAAAAAATTATAGTATGCGGTATCTGTTCCAAAATTTTTAACCGAATCAAAAGCAATACTGTATCCATTATAAGGAGGATTAAGAGATACAAATGTTTTTTTGGAATCTGAATTTAGAAATAGATAATTCTGAGCACTCGCTTCAAGGCCGATCAGGAGCATAACTACAAGCGCAGTATATTTCATACAGATTTAAAAACAGTTTAACGTTTTCAAAGATAAAGATAGTTAGTTTTTAATATGCTTGAATTCTCATTACTCCACAATCATTTTCTTAGTCACCGAATTAACACCAACCTTAACTGTATAAAAATACAATCCTTTATTGATTTGATTTGCATTAAAATTAATTGTGTAAGAACCGGGTGCTACCATTCCGCGATCTTCGGTATAAACCACTTTACCTACAACATCGGTAATTGTAAAAGTTGTTTTATCAGTTTTAGTTGTTGTAAAATTAATTGAAGTTAAGTTTGTAGCAGGATTAGGAATATTTTGCGCAACCCTAAAATCAAAAGGAGGCAAATCATTAATGCCTGAAGTTTTATATCCAAAAGCATCGGTATCAATTCTTGCATAAATGATATCACTGGGGTCGAGATTCCATCCGGCTTCGGTAACGTTAGCTGAAAGGGCATGACCGGGTGCATAGTCGCGCTGATAAATCAGGTGTACACCTGCGTCAACATTTTTAGCAATGCAGGCATAAACGCCTTCCTCTATGGTGCTGTCAACCGAAGCACCAAGAACATCGTAGGGTAACGACCAGGTTATACCATTATCAGGCGATTTAATTACATATACATGTTTATGTCCAACACCCGGATAAAAAGTAATATCAGTTCGCTCATCATAAGACTGGTATGACGCATATAAATTACCTGCTGCATCAATGCCCGATGAAGGCATTTGTGTTATGCCTCCGTTATAGTTGCCCATACCGTTTACTACTGTGCTTGTGGTAGGAATTTCTATAATACCGTTGCCGTTATAATCATACGCCTTAGCAATAATTGCAGGAGGAGTTGAACCAAACCCTTCATTCCAATAATACAAACCATCGCTTTCATTCAAATGCGTGATTAAAGTTTCAGCAACCGAAGTATCTTCAATTAATATTTTAGAATACCACACATGGCACATACCATTGTTATCAATCATAACATGTGCATCGCCCGAATTCCATTTCATATTATCGCCTATGCCGTCAGCGTTGGTATCGGGTAACATCATAGTTGAATCATTATAAAAAGCAATAGGAAATGTATCTATTATTGTAGTAGTCCATGTTGTGCCGTTATCAAGCGATTTTAATAATATCAAATCTGTAGTCCGGCTACCAACAACAATTGCCACTTCATCGCCTTTGGTATCAATAGAATAATTATCTGCAGCAAAACCTACATAGTGATTACTATCTATTGAAGGAATTACAGTTCGTAATACAGGCCACGTTACTCCACTATCTAAAGAACGTGAATAAAGCAATGGACCTACTTGCCCGTATAATGGAACATTATAGAAACCCGAACCTTGCCATATAGCATGAACAGTTTCTCCGTTAGCGCCACCTGAAATTGCCTTAGCCCATGCATCGTTTATAAATCCGCCAAATGCTGTGGTGTCATCAACCCATGTACCTGATCCTGCTGAGTTTCTTCCGGTTTTAATCATGCCAGCCGATGAGTGTGTGTGTGCAATAACCATTTCTTTTGCAGAAGCGGTAATTGCTAGATTGGTATATAATGCATTATGCGCACTTACCATCGTTATTGGCCATGCTGCCCAGGCAGATCCGTCAAAATAATTATATCCGGTTCCTCCGTTAGATGCGGTAGGCGGAAGGCCAAATTGTACGTAGTTCCATACAGCACTCATGGTGCCATTACCCAGCCTGATAAAACGATTTGAAATTGCTGCATTGGTTTGCAAATCGTATTGTGTATCACCTATTTTTTCTTCATAAATTGATGGTACTTTATTTGGAGCGTTCAATATCCCTGGGGTTTGAGAATAAACATTCATTCCCATTGCTACTGCCATAAATAATAATAGTAAGTTTCCTTTCATAGTTTTTAGAATTTAAAGTTTCAGGATGAAATTTTCAAGGTTAAATATTTCACTACGATCTTAAACAAAAAAGTTGAGCTGATATAAACCTGTTCGTAATATTACATTATCCACACTATGCAGACTGCAAAAAAAAACCTTCCGGTTAGGGAAGGCTTTTCTTTAAACTATTGTTATTGGCAATTACTCTACAATCATTTTCTTAGTCACTGAATTATCACCCACTTTAACTGTGTAAAAATACAATCCCTTATTGATTTGATTTGTATTAAAATTAATAGTGAAAGAACCGGGTGATACAGTTCCGCGATTTTCAGTATATACCACTTTACCTACTACATCAGTAACAGTGAATGTTACTTTAGCAGTTTTGGCAGTTGTTACAGTGATTGAAGTTATACCGGTAGCAGGGTTAGGAACGTTTTGTGCAACATTGAAATCAGTTGAATTCAAGTTGTCATTAATACCTGTAGTACAGTTAAAATTGTCAAGATCAGTAACCGGAATTTTAACATAAATAATATCACTTGGATCGAGATTCCAACCGGCTTCGGTAGTATTAGTTGAAAGGGCATGACCGGGAGCATAATCGCGTTGATAAATCAAGTGTACATCCGTATCTACGCTTTTAGCCATACAGGCAAAAACACCTTCCTGGATAGTGCTATCGGGTGATGTGTTAAGAGCATCAAAAGGACATGACCATGTTACACCATTATCAAGCGACTTAATAACATATATGTGCTTATGACCAATACCGGGATAAAAAGTAGTATCAGAGAGTTCATCAAACGATTGATATGCAACATACATGGAACCTGCCGCATCAATTCCTGACGAAGGCATTTGTGTCAAACCTCCACGATAACCACCCATACCACCAAGCGGAACAGTACTTGTTGAAGGAATATCAATTTGTCCGTTATGGTTTAAATCTTCTGCTTCTGCAATTATTACAGGGGCATTTGCACCAAATCCTTCATTCCAGTAATACAACCCATCTGACGAATTTGAATATCCACCTAATGCATCAGCAATTGATGTGTCCTGAATTAAAATTGTTGAATACCAAACGTGGCACATACCATTGTTATCAATCATAACGTGGGCATCACCGGCATTTCCTTCTAAATTATCACCTACACCGTCACCATTTGTATCAGGTAACATCATCGCGGCATCATCATACATAGCAATAGGAAATTGATTAATTATTGTTGATGTCCATGTAGTGCCATTGTCCATAGATTTTAACAATACTAAATCTGTTACCCATCCGCCAGTTACAATAGCCACTTCATCGCCTTTGGTGTCAATAGAATAACCATCACCCTGAAAACCTTTATAGTGCGTGCTGTCTATTGCAGGAATAACGGTTCTTAAAACAGGCCATGTATCACCACCATCTAAAGAGCGTGAATATAAAACTGGTCCATCCTGTCCATATAATGGAACACTGGGTGAACCTGAACCCTGACATATAACATGAACAGTTTCCCCGTTAGCGCCACCGGCTATTGCTTTTGACCACGTATCCTTTTCAGCTTTTCCCAAAGCAGTCGGATATTCAGTCCACGCACCGGTTCCCTTTGCGGGACGCGATGTAAGCAACATACCGCCTAAAGGTGCTGGGGCAAGCGTGCTTGAGTGTGCTATTGACATTTCTTTTCCCGAAGAGGTAACCACTATGTTAACGAAACCTGTTCTGTCAGTTGGTTCAATACGAACTGTTGGCCAGGGTCCCCACGAAGTTCCGTCAAAATAATTATAACCAGTGCCTCTTGACGCAGCAGTAGCAAGATCACCAAATGGCACGTAGGTCCATGAAGCACTCATAGTGCCATCACTATTCCTGACAAAACGATTTAAAATAGCCTCATTAGTTTGTAAGTCGTATTGAGTATCCCCAAGTTTTTCTTCTGAACCGCCCATTTTGTTTGCAGAGTTGGAAATGTTTTGATGTTGATTGGTCAATATCCGGTGACCTTTGTTGTTATTAACCGGCAATTCCAGTCCTCCACCTTTCGCGGTATGGGGTTCTTTCTGCTGTACCAATATTCCCTTGATTGACCGGGGAATTAACTTTTTCGATTGCGGTATGGCCACATTCTGAGAATAAACATTCATTCCCATTGCTACTGCAATAAATGATAATAGTAAATTTCTTTTCATAGTTTTTAGAATTAATAATTTTTGAATTAAATTTTTGGAATTAATATTTCGAGACAATTTTATTAAAAATAATTTAACAATTATAAAACTGTTACTAATTATTACATAATTTCTACTAATCAGTGTGTAAAAAAAAAGCCTTCCCGCTAAGGAAGGCTCTTTTTGAAACTTATGTTTTATGTAATTACTCAACAATCATTTTCTTAGTTATTGAATTTGCACCCACTTTAACTGTGTAGAAATACAATCCATTATTGATTGCATTTGTATTAAAATTAAAGTTGTAACTACCCGGAGATAAAGTTCCACGATCTTCAGTATAAACCACTTTACCAACTATGTCAGTAACGGTTAAAGTTACATTATCAGTTTTGCTTGTGGTAAAGTTGATAGCCGTTACACCTGTTGCAGGGTTAGGTACGTTTTGACCAACCTCGAAATCAGTTGCATTTAAATTGTCATCAATACCCACAGTACAGAAACTAATATCACCAACTGAAACTTTCACATAAATGATATCACTTGGATCAAGATTCCAGTTTGCCTCAGTAGTAGTTGCAGAAAGAGCATGACCAGGCGCATAATCGCGCTGATAAATCAGGTGTACATCTCCATCAACTTTTTTTGCCATACAGGCAAATACACCTTCCTGTATAGTACTGTCAGGTGAAGCACCAAGAACATCATAAGGGCATGACCAGGTAAAACCATTATCTACAGACTTGATAATATATACATGCTTATGTCCAACTCCAGGATAAAAAGTATTATCAGTTCGCTCATCAAAAGACTGATATGACACATATAAATTACCTGAAGCATCAATACCTGATGAAGGCATTTGTGTTATGCTTCCGCGATAATTACCCATTCCGTTCACAACAGTACTGGTATTTGGAATATCTATTGTGTCGTTGCCGCTATAATCAAATGCTCCGCCTATCAATACAGAAGGATTAGCACCAAAACTCTCATTCCAATACCACAAACCGTCAATTCCATTAGGCGTGTAAGTTAATGTACCGCTTGGAGTTGTATCATGAATAAGAACTTTCGAATACCATACATGACACATACCATTATTATCAATCATAACATGACCATCGCCCGATTTTGTTTCAAGATCATCACCTAAGCCATCACCATCATTATCAGGAAACATCATGGTTGCATCGTCATACAAAGGAATTGGAAATGCTTCAACGGTTGTAGTAGTCCATGTAGTACCATTGTCAAACGATTTCAATAAAATTAAATCAGTAGTCCAGTCGCCAACAAGTATAGCTACAGTATCGCCTTTGGTATCAATTGTATAATCATCACCACCAAAACCTGCGAAATGAGTGTTGTCAGTTGCAGGAATAACAGTTCTTAAAACAGGCCATGTATCACCACCATCTAAAGAGCGCGAATACAATAACGGACCATCTTGTCCATATAATGCAACTCCGCTCACTCCTGATCCCTGGCAGATAGCGTGAACAGTTTCTCCGTTAGCACCACCTGAAATTGCTTTTGCCCAGGTATCATTTGGAGCTTTTCCCAGGGCAGTTGGATATTCAGTCCATGCACCGGTTCCTTTAGCAGGGCGTGATGTTAGGAGCATTCCCCCCAATGGTGCCGGAGCAAGTGTGCTTGAGTGCGCTATAGACATCTCTTTTCCTGAGGCAGTAACTACGATGTTGACGAAACCTGTTCTGTCAGTAGGCTCAATGCGAGCCGTTGGGAACGCTCCCCAGTTAGTTCCATCAAAATAATTGTAACCGGTACCTCTTGATTGCGCAGTAGCTAAATCACCAAATGGTACATAAGTCCACGAAGCACTCATAGTGCCATCGTTGTTTATGAGAAAACGATTTAAAATAGCCTCATTAGTTTGCAAATCGTACTGCGTGTCACCAATCTTTTCCTCGTAAATGATTGATGTTTTGTTTGACGTGTTTAACTTGCTTTGATGCTGATTGCTTAATACGTGTTGACTACTGTTAGTACTAAGCGGCATTTCTAATCCGGCACCTTTTGCAACCTCTGCCGGCAAATCTTTTATTTTACCTCTATTTGATAAAGGAATGGGTTTTTTTGAATGTGGGATGCCGGGAGTCTGGGAATAAGAATTCATTCCAAATGCAACAGCAACAAGAGATAACAGTAAAGTTCTTTTCATAGCTTTTTGATTAAATTAATATTTTTAGTTTTGTTAATATTCGGTTTCAAAAGTACTGAAAAATAGATACGCAGCAACTTTTTCATTCAGCAGCGTTATTTTTTTTTAACCTCTGGTAAAAAGTGTAATACCATTGTTTATATAGGTTTTAAAGGCAAAGCAATTCTCTTTTGTTAATAAAACCGAAGATGAATAAATATTTTTTTTTACAAAGCAGTTACGCTAAACCGACCCATTTTAACCGTAATGAGTTGCCAACTACCACCACATCAGATAGCGCCATTGAAAAAACTGCCATCAGAGGTGGTACATAACCTGACGCAGCAAGCGGTATGGTAATCACGTTATATAAAATCGCCCAAAAAAGATTTTGTTTGATGACACTTATCGTCTTGGTACTTAAATTATATGCACTCACTAATGAAAATAAATCCTCCTTTAATAACAGTAACTGCGCAGCGTTAATAGCAATTTGCGATGAGTTGATTAGCGATACTCCCAAATCGGACGCAGCAAGCGATGGCGCATCATTAATTCCATCTCCGATCATCACTACACCTCCTGATTTTTTGTACTCCTTTATTTTTTCAAATTTTGATTGCGGTGATTGATTGCCATAAACCACATCAATATTAAGATGTTGATTTACAGTATTGCATTTCTCCTGTGTATCACCCGAGAGCAAAACTGTTTTAATATTTTTCGATTTTAAAAACCTGATTACATCTTTAGCATTTTCGCGAAGCTCATCATCAATTGCAATTGAAGCTAATGACTGATTATTTTTTGTGAGGTAAATATTAAAAGGTGCAACATCACTTACTTCACAAAAAATGGCTGAGCCGATTTTATAGGCATCTCCATCTTCATTAACTGCAATAATTCCAAGTCCTTTTATCTCATCAACTTTTGCAAAATGTAAATTGCTTGCATCGGGAAATTTTTTTTCAAAATAAATTACTAATGATTTTGCGATGGGATGCGATGAGTGTTTTTCGATGCTTATAATTAATGATGCAATTTCCTCCCGATAGCTATCGGGATCATCAACATCAGTTTTAAAATCAGTAACGGTAAAATTTCCGTTGGTTAATGTTCCTGTTTTATCAAACACGATTGTTTTTGCTGCTGATAAAATCTCTAATCCTTGAGCTGATTTAAATAACATTCCATTTTTTGCTGCACGCCCCACTCCTACTGCTATGGCAGTTGGTGTTGCCAATCCCATTGCACACGGGCATGCAATAACCAACACAGCAATACTATTAAGCATTGATTGCGTAAATGAAATTCCGACAGCAAAAAATAAAATCAAAAATGCGATGATTGCAATAGCTATTACAACAGGTACAAACACAGCGCTTACTCTATCGCCAATGCGTTGAATGGATGGTTTTTCTGATTGTGCTTTTTTAACCAATTCAATGATGCCTGAAAGTACAGTTGCATCAGCACTTTTTTGTGTGAGCACTTTTATTGTTCCTTTTATTAAAGTGGTTCCTGCAAAAACTTCATCATTGATTTCTTTAACTAATGGTTTGCTCTCACCGGTTAACATGCTTTCATCAACAGTTGCACTTCCCCATTTAATTTTTCCATCAACAGTAATCGCTTCGCCTTCATTGATCAAAATATAATCCATCGGCATTATAGAAGTGATTGCTAATTCTGTTATGGTTTCATTCGCCTTACCATAATTCAATATTTTTTTTGCTGATGCAGGTTGCATCTTTTTTAATTCTTCAATGGCCGATTTTGTTTGACGCACACTGCGTTGCTCAATAATATTTCCGAGGGTAACAAAGGTGATTATGGAAGCAGCCGTTTCGAAAAACACATCGTGCGTGTGAACTCCATTTAAAAAAATACTGATACAACTATAGATGAAAGCAGCCGTAGTTCCCGTAAGTATGAGCACATCCATATTAGGAGAAAACATGCGAACAGATGCAAAAGCGCCCTTGCCATATTTATAAAATCCAATCGCAATAACAGGTAAGCACAACGTCAATTGAAATAATGCATTGTGCAAAATTTCAAAAGGCAAGAACATGTGCGCGAGCAACGGTATCGTAAACAAAAGGCATAAAGCAAAAAGTTTTTCTAAAGAAGTATATCGGCTTGCTTTTTTTAAAGCAATATTATCATTCACTACTCTGTAGCCGAGGCCATTGATTCCATTAACTAATTCTGTAAGATTATTTTCTTCAGGGTTTTTAAAAGCTACTTCACCCGAAACGAAATCAACCTGCACATCCTGCAAACCCTTCTTATTAAGATATTTCGTGACAGTATTTGCACATGAGTTACACGTCATGCCTTCAACTTGTAAAACTGTTTTTGTATTCATTGTGAATTATGTGACGTCAAAGATAGTTTAAGATTTTATCGCAATTAAAACCCGCGAGTTGAAAAAAACCTTGCGGGTTTGTTTCAAAAATTTCACCGCAGTTGTAAGTTTTGATTTAATACTTAGTTTTGCGCTCCGAATTTTGGAAAAATTAATACGGTGATTGTAGCTCAGTTGGTTAGAGCGCCTGATTGTGGTTCAGGAGGTCGTGGGTTCGAGACCCATCTTTCACCCTTAAATAAAAAAAGCTGTCGCAGAAATGTGACAGCTTTTCTTTTTTTGATTTATGAATGTTAGAACTATTTGATGTTATACATCACTCCAATATTCAGGCCGATATTTCGGTAACGGTTATCAGCCCCATATTTTTCTTTTACCCCGGTGACATAGAATTTTGATGATGGTTTAAATAGTAAACATATCCGCTCATTTAATGAATATGAAAATTCCAGGCCTGCCCGCAAATTCAAAGCAAATTGCATTTTGTTTTCCTCAGCTAAACTTACTGTTCCGCTTTCATCATTGCGCAAATAATTACCTTTTGATTTGAATAAAATCCCGGGTGCAATCCCGGCACATATTCCTACACCAAACCTATTCCGGTTGATATGATAGGTTACATCAATGGGAACTTCTAAAACATACCGGTAATTATTTCTATTTGCTGATTGAATTGAAGCATCATAATGTTTGCCGTTAAGCGTATCTGTTTTATCTACAAGTACGCTGTCATTTACAGTTACCTCTTTTGTGTTGAGAAATATAATTCCGAAAATATAAGTGCTGTCAGTATCAATATAAGTGTATTGCTGGTTTTGCCATTCTTTATAGCTGTTATAATAAGTTCCATTGCTGTAAGGTGAATACTTCACCTTTTCACCCAGAACAGATAACTCCAATCCTGCACGTATATCAAATTTGTTTTTGCCCTTAGATAGCTGCACACCTGCAACCGGAAGAACTATCCCCTGCTCTTCGTTATTTCTTCGTTGCAGATATTCAGCATTACCATTTCCTTTCACATTCTTTTCTGTAAATGAAGCTCCGCCATAAATAAGAATATCTAAGTGTGATTTCTTTTTAATGCTCTCCGTTTTAATTTCTGAACGCAACAAATTAACAGTATCATTTATATGAAAAGACGCATTGAGCGCAGTCATAAATGAAATATCATTTACATGCTCATTAATTTTTTGTTGTTGAAATGAATCGTTAGTTGACTGCAGATTGCTTTCAACATTCGATTGCTCCACAATGTTTTCATTGCTATGATTTGGTTGTGAAAGATCAGAAGTTTGTAAAGCCACAGTAGAAATATTTTCATGCTTTTCATCTGCGGCTTTACTTTGATTGCGACTGATATTCTTATTTTGTTTTGTTGAAGTTATTGTGTTTACAATGGGCTGCGACTCATTATTCTGAACAGGATTAAATTCTTTGCTTTGATTAACGGATGTAGCTCCTGCAATTGTTTCTTTCTTTTCAACTTTAGAGGCATCACTTGTATTAACATTAACTGTATAGGTCGTACTTTCCTTCTGGTCGTAATTTTTCATCAATGAATATATTCCCACCGAACCTATGAGCAACAGCAGCAAGAGGATAATAAATCTTCTTTTCCGCTTTGCCCTGAAATGATTATCAAGCAGCTTTTCAGCATCTTTCCAGCCATCTTCAGGATTAATATTTTCGTGTAAGCTCTCTTTCATTGTACAATAGATTTATTCCATTGCGAATTATTCTTTAAACCTATGAGCATTTCCTGCAATTTTTTCCTGGCTTTAAACAGGTGTGCTTTTGATGTTCCTGATGAAATGCCTAACAGGTTTGCAATTTCCTCATGCTTGTAACCATCAATAGCATACAGATTAAGAACTGTCCTGCTCATGGGTGATAATTGCTCTATAGCCATCAATATTTCTTCACTGTCATACTTTTCATCTGCCGCGGCTGCTATTGCATATTGTTCATCAGGCATATCATCATGTTGCGAAACCAATTCACGATATTTCTTCTGCTTTCTGAATTCATCAATAATATAATTAATGTTCACCCTCCGCATCCACTGTTCAAATGGAATATGATTATGCTTTCGCAGGTAATCAGTCATTCCTTTTATTAGTTTCAGAAATACCATATTCAGCGATGCCATGCTATCTTCTTTATTTACATAATACCTTGAACAAACCGAATACATAACAGGAAAGCACATCACGTATAATTCGTGATGCGCTTTCCTGTCATCGTGCCGGCAACGTTCCAGCAGTTCGGTTGATGGATTCATCCCTTAGCCGGTATATAGTTCTGTTATAAAGTTGCATTACTGTTTAATAAAGGTACTACTTTCTGAACTTCCATCAGCATTGATTATTCTGAGAAGATAAATTCCTGGTGCAAGAATGCTTGTATTGATTCTGTTTTCTTTTTGATTCAGCTTTCCTGCAATTGCTTCTCTTCCTTCGGCATTTATCACTTTATAATTAACATTATTATTTTTTTGCGAAGCCCAATCTATATTAATATAATCGTTAGCCGGAACAGGATACAAGCGTGCAATTTGTTTTGGGGTGTGATTATTAATTCCAGAAGCTAACTGGGCTGGTGATAACACATTAAGAACAAATCCTGCATTTACACCCTTGTAAATAATATTGCCAAGCGAATCAACAGAAAGCGTATCGCAGTAAGTATCTGTGCAACCAAGAACAGTAGAAACAGTTAAGCATACTGCATAGGTTCCTGTAGTGGTATATTGATGAGTTGGATAAGCGCCAGACACAAGTGGCGTACCATCACCAAAATCCCAACTGAAATTAAGATTGGAACCGCTTGAAAGATTTACCGCTACAAGCTGGTATGCTGCGGTTTGTGTGAAAATAAAATAAGCAGTGCAGCCGGTAGGATTAACAATATTGGTATCAATAACAACGCTATCGCAAAATGTATTCGTGCAAGCTGAAGTAAACATATTAAGACAGACAGTATATGCTCCGGGAAAAGCGTATTGATGCTGTGGAAATTGCAATGTTGATGAATCACCATCACCAAAATCCCATAGATAATTAATTCCACCTGTAGGTCCGCCCCAACCCCATGTAATTGCCGACTGATTAATAAAGTAAGCATTAAGTCCTATACTTACTGCAGTAAAATTTGGCGTACAGTTAGCAGGATTATAATTAATCGTTATCGGCATACAATAGTTGCAGGTCATATTGCCGGTAATACTGTCGTGAACTTCCATACATGCAAGGTATGCACCAGGTGTTGCATAGATATGAGTTTGATAATTACTGCCGGTTGCCGAAGCTCCGTCACCAAAATTCCAAACGTAATATTCTCCAGGGCCTGCACCGTTTCCGATAAATTGATAAGACATAATATTAACGCTGTCAGGGAAAGTAATAAATGAACATGTGCCTGATGGATTGACTGTAACCTGCTGGCAATAAGAGCAATTATAACCTCCGCCAGTATAATACATGCAAATATTATAAGTGCCGGGATTGCCATAAGCTACCTGCATGCTATAACCATAAGCATTGGGAATGTTAGGGTCACCAAAGTCCCATGTTACAGTTCCTTGCGAAGAAGGCACCAATGCATTAAGGGTAAAAATGTTGCTTGTAGGATTGGATTGATAAATATTTGCTCCGCAAGTCTCCGAAGCATTCCATCCAACCATAAAGGAAGTTGAACATATTGCAATAGTATGTGTGCTGTCAAATTGAGCCATGGTTACTGTGTAAACACCGGGAGTTAAATAGGTATGATTTACATTTTGACCTGTTGTGAATGTGCTGTCGCCAAAATACCACTCAGCAATATTATTAGAAGGAATAAGGTCAGCCCAAAAATTAAATGTTGATTGGTTAAGTGTATCTTGCTGGTAATGTGTGCTGCAAAAGGTAAGGGTTATGGAATCTGTGGAAGTGCAAACAACAGCACTGTTGGCAGTATCATAAACGCTGATGGTTATAATTTGAGTGCCCTGAGTGTTATAGATATGGATATTAGAATCGGCATACATGCTTGAGCCATCACCAAAATTCCAGTGGAAGTAATACTGCCCTGGCGGATAAGCGGCAGGCGGAGCGAATGCCACTGTATTGGGTTGAAGAATAGTAGCCGTATAATTACAAGGCTGTGCGCTTGCCGATGTAACGGCAAGAAATGCGAGAAAGATAAATGTGTAAAGCTTTTTCATGTGAATAAAATTTTAGTTTTCATAATACATCACGAATGTAAATGAGAAATGGTTTACCTGGTAAAAAGATTTTTTTTGAAAATTGCTTGAACCAGGATGGATTCGACAAGCTCACCACAAGTTTTTAGGATTAAAGGATTGTAGGATTTTTACCATTTTTCCTGGAGCATTTCCGAGTGCTGTCATCCTGGGTGAAGCGAAGGAACTTTCTCCGTAGGTCGCAGGTTCTTCATTTGAAGAAAGATGTTTCTTCCGATTCATCGCAATCAACAGGACAGTTCTGTGGCAAGGCAGATGCTGAAATGAGTTCAGCATGACGCAACCTAACAAAGAAGTTCGCTTTTCTACACTTCAAAAAAATGTTGGAGTTGGTTTAGGTGGAAGGGTGTGTGTTTTGATTAGACTTTAAATTCTACAATCAAAAATCAAAATGAGGATTATTACTTAAAAGCATTTTGCTGTGATGAACAGTTAATATATGGATTGAAAATTCGCTTTTGATTTTATAAATAATCCTGAAACTGAACTGGTGTAATTCACGAATGGTTTCTTCATTAAATTCAGGAACAATGTGCCCTGAATATGGCTGATTTTCAAGTACCGTAACTTTATCGAGAATTTTTTGAAAACACATTTCAGCATTCTGAACAGAATCTTTTGAAATGTACTTGACGATATTTTCTAAATCTTCCGCAGCATCTTCTGTCCAAACTATTTCAACCATTTTTGGAGGCGCTGTTTTAGCTCTTCAGTTGAAAC
>JBDTRM010000279.1:0-10340 GCA_039931675.1 Bacteroidia bacterium
CGCTGAAGAGTTGAGAACCAGGTTGCCTTGCAAACTGCCTGTTTGCCAGTCCATGCCACTGCTCACTGTTAATGTGCCTGAACCATTCATGGTGCCACCTGTAAAAAGAAATTTAGTAGCTGTTGCTGATGCAGCATTGACCGTAAGGGTGCCGCCTAAAAATTCAAAATTACCTGCCCCTGTTGAATGGCTGCCAGTGTTGAGAGTGAAGGTGCCACCGGATACCTGAAATTTTTTACCGCTTCCAGCATTGATGTTGCCGCTATTTGTAAATGCCCTGGAGGAAGTGATAATGCCCGTTGTTACATTTATAGTTCCTGTATTAGAACCGTTAACGGCAATAGTGGTGGTTCCAGTTCCTGTACTTTTAGTTATTGTTCCTTCATTGCTAAAGCTGGTGGCTCCGCCCACCTCAACTAGCTGGTTGTCGCCACTTATGGTAATTAATCCTGTTGTGCCATTGTTGAAGGTTCCGTTTCCCATACCGAAATCTCCGCCAGACCAAGTGAGTGTACCATTGTTAGTTAATACACCATTACCCTGAATTATTGCAGCACCAACAGTTGATTTTGTAGATATCGCTGAAGAGTTGAGAACCAGGTTGCCTTGCAAACTGCCTGTTTGCCAGTCCATGTTTCCGTTTACCTTCATTACTCCTGCACCATTTAAAGTGCCTCCCAAAAAAATGTAAGAACCATTAACGGTTACATCATCACCTACACCATCAACCACCGATAATGTTGATGTTTGTGTGAGGGTGCCACCGGCATTTACAATAACCTGGTCCACAGTTACTCCGGTATTAACCGTTACATTGTTACCTGTTCTTATGGTGATAACTCCATCACTGCTGCCTGGAGCGGCAGGTGCACCTACGAATGCTGTACCGTTAAACCTTTCCCATGTTGAAGCAACACTCCAGTTTCCTGTAGCGATGCTGCGATAGTCCCCCGTAGTTTGTGCCTTCGATAGGCCACACATCAACAAGGATGTGATTAATAAAGGCATAACTTTAGATGCCTGTGCGCGAAATGTAAATTTCGTTTTAAACGTTTTGATTGTGCTTAACATAAGTTTTTTGTTTAAAATTGTTATAGTTATGAAGTAAAATTTGATTCGGCTAAATAACTGCCTGGGCGAGGCGAAATCAATCCCCTAATTCGGGGATAAGTTGCGTCAGGAGCTTACTGAATTCTGAACCAGCTTGAACCATTGCTTTGAATAGTGATAGAAGAATTGGCAGGAATACCTGAAGTTACCACTCCCGAAAAATTAATATAAGTAGAAGTTGCGCGTACAGTGGAAGTTTGGTTCACTAGTATGTATTCTCGTCTTGCTGCCGCACCGGGACTTGGAAAAGTAATTGTGGGTGTGCCGCCTGTGATAATTACTGTATGGTCATCTGCGTCTAAAGTTAAGCTTATATTAGTTGTTGCAATTGCTGTTCCTAATGAACCTGCAGTTTCTAAACGTGATACGGGTGTTGCAGTATTAACACCCAGGTTGCCTGTAGCAGTTAATCTCATTTTTTCGGTATTGTTGGTGCGGGTCACAAAATCAGTATTATCTGTTGTGCCTAAAAAGTTTGTTGCCGCACTCGAGCCTGCGTTACCGCTTAGGTTCCAACCTGATAAATTGTTTGACAGTTTAACCCATACGGTTCCATTGAAATAAAAAAACATATCCAATGATGTATCATAAACTAATAAGCCAACAGGTGGTGATGCAATTGCAAGTCGTTGTATGCTGGTCATACGGGGAATTAAAAGCCCCTTGGTAGTTGATTCAATATCTAAAGCAGCTTTTGCATCCGGCACACTGGCATTACCTAAGCCTGATGTTTCGGAAGCAATTTTAACGGCACCTCCATTGGCATTGTCAACAGCCATGGTTGCATTGGTGCCTGCCGAATTAAGTCCACCCTGGTCGGTATAAAATTTTATGGGCGCGTTATTGGTTGCCAGGCGAATGGGGCTTGCTGCTGTTTGCGAATAAAGTCCTAAATCGGTGGTAACGTTTATTTGTGTGGCACCGCGTTGTATTACTCCTGCTCGCACTGAAAGGCCTCCATTGATGTCTAATTTTGTAAAAGGAGCGGTGGTTCCAACACCTATAGCCCCATTATTTAAAATAGTCATTCTTGTTGAAGGACTGATGCTGCCATCTGAAGTTGTTAAAAATTCTAATCTGCCAGGCATATCATTTAAGCCGGGGATTCCGTCTATTGAAGCAGAAATTCCTACAGCAGGAACGTATTTAGTGCCATCATAACCAGAAAAGAAAATATTACCTGTTTCAGAACCCGGATTTGCCAAGGTTGGAACTGTGGTCTTACCTCCTGAATAACCAAAATATAATGAAGCAGGGTTCCCTGAATTGTTTGAAGCCTGGAATATGATATTGTTGTCTTGATTTTCAGATGCAACAATCAACATAGGAGAAACGCCCAATGCACTGAGATAAGAAGGATTTATTCCCTTTTTTCCAATTTCAAATCTGCCATCAGCTTTAAATTTGAACTTGTCAATATTATTTGTTCTAACAGTAACATCAACGCTGTCCGTGGTGCCTAAAAAATTTGCAACCGCATTAGTGCCGGCATTTCCTGTTAGCCCCCAACCTGCTGAAGTGTTTAGCAAACTTATCCATACAGTGCCATTGAAATAGAAAAAAGTATTGAGTGTGGTATCATAAACCAGCAAACCTGTGGCAGGCAATGAAATGGCCAGGCGCTGTGTAGTTGTCATGCGCGGGGTAAGCAGCCCTTTGCTGGTGCTGGTTAAATCGAGCAGGGCGCTTGCCGCAGGTGCAGGGTTATTAATACCTACATTTTGTGCTGTTAGTTTTTGAAAGAAAAAAATGAATAGAAAGTAAATGGTTAATCGAAGTTTCATTTGAATGGTTTTTTACAAATTACCATACAAAAGTAGGTTCAGGGCAGGGCGGTATCAATCCCCTAATTCGGGGATAATGAGTTTTGTATTACCTGATGCCGAGCTTTTTTCAACATGTGCAAAAAAAAATCGCCCTATACTTTTATGCACAGGGCGACTCATTGTTTAAATATTAAAATCAGTTTTTAATGACTTTAATAATATTATTGGTTTGTGATGAAGTAATATGGAGAAAGTAGATACCGGCAGGCATTTTATCAGTGCAGCAAATGCTGATGTCATTTAAACCTATAATAACCTGAACCGATTGTTCATTCATTAATCTGCCAGCAATATCAACCAGTTGCAGGGTTGCTTTTTCATTTGTTTCAGAATTGAATTGTACATTTAGCTTGCTGGTAAATGGGTTTGGATACACCAAAACATCAGTGGTGTTTGAGACTGATTGCTGGGATACGGCATTGGTGTTTTTAAGAGGATTGCTTGCCGATGCTAAGGTGTAATACGTTCCACTGCCTAAATCAAGTTTAGGAAGACTTGCAGTGGTAGTAACAGTATTAGTTGTAATGTTTACTGTAGAAGGAACAAGTTTCCATACTTTACCGGGTCCGGGTCCATTATTATTTCTTCTGAAAATGGCCAAATCACTTTCGTTTACACCATTTAATTCGTCATCATTATATTGTATGCTAATATTTGCAGCTAATGCACTACCAGTATTGATAACATAATATGTTCTGGCTATTGAAGAACCTCCGTTTACTCCTGTACATGCGGCATTGTTTCTTTGCAATAATAAACCGCCTATAGGATTATTGCAAGTTACTATAAAGCCCAAACCACCAATATTTGTTGAGGTAATTACAGTACTAATAGTGGTGTCTTTATATATGGTTCCATTAATACTGGTATTGTCCCCAAATGTGCGAGTGGAAGAATAAAACCTGTTGCCGGCTGTTTCGCTAACATAACCATGGGCAGCATTAGTGAAAATAAAATTGTCTTTTTCTAATGCAATAGCTGCGTCTTTAGTATCGAAATTTCCCGAAACCAGTTTGGCAGTGCCGAATAACTTCATAATGTTATTTATTCCGGGAGAGTTATTTAACTCAACTCCGGAAGGACTGTTAACTGTAAGATTGTTAAGATCCTTTGCTACCAATTGATAACGCGGAGTGCTGGCATTTCCCTGCAATTTTAAGGTGCCTTTCGCAACTGAAGCCCCCATGGATTCAACATCTAAAAATCCATCATCAGATGTTGTTTCACCGATAGTAAGGTTTTGCCCCATTATATCTAGAAAGCCTTCAATTACTAAAGTATCAACAGACAAAGGATTTACTAATGCAATTGTTTCATTCAAACGTTGGAGGCCAAAATTTGAATATTGTAATTTATTCAGTTTATCAATTTTAATAAACTGAACATCAGTGTCGAATCCGAACTCATTATCATTATTAATTGCAATTGTTCCTTTAGCTGGTGTTGAGTTGGCTATTTTTAAAGTATTATTTAAACCATCTGTATAAACAATTTTCCCCAACACCCTTAAGTTTTTTCCTGCCAGATCAAAGGTCTTGTTTACAATTAAGTTAAGGAAAAGGTGAGCATCAGTGGAGTTTGTGAATTTAACGCCAGGGTTATCTATAAATACATTAGCACTTAAAGGAAGACCAAAAAACACATTATTCCAGTAAGAATTTGTTGCCATAGTTATATTTTGAGTGCCTGTTCCATTAAAAATGAGATATGGATATTTAGTGTGATCATTAATTCCTGGAAAATAATTCAAAAGACCATAACCAATTGCGCCTTTTGATACAATTAAATCCTTAGTTATGCTTAAACTGTTATTTTCCTTTAAATCAACAATCGGGAGTGTGATATCGGTGGAGGTTGAAGACCCTAACAATTTCATGGTTCCAGAAATAACTGATGTGCCGGGTATCTGGTATAAATTGTCGTCAGACACATTGTTTACACTTGTAATGGTTAGATTTTTAAAGTGCATATCTGGCGGAAAAATGCTGCCGTGAAATAGTTTCATTGTGCCACCCGTTAAAGTAAAATCATCATGATGAGTAGCAGTAACAGAGCCATACACATTTAAGGTGCCTCCTGTCATTGCTAAATTAGCATTGCCGTCCACTAAGGTTAAATTCTTACAGTTTGCAGTACCTGTAGTAATCACTGGATTATGAAGTGTAGCAGGAATAATAACGTTGTCGAATTTTGTAGGCACTTGCTGCGTAGCCCAGTTGCCCGGTGTAAACCAATTGGACGAAATGTTACCTGTCCAGTTAATTCCATCCGTGCCAATAATTCTTGTTATATAATTACCTGTTCCTACTGCCGGTTTAGTCAAGATGGAGTTTTCAATAGTTAAGGCAGGACTATCAAAAGTACCGGTTAACAAAAGATCATCAT
Source organism: Bacteroidia bacterium (assembly GCA_039931675.1). GTDB lineage: Bacteria > Bacteroidota > Bacteroidia > AKYH767-A > OLB10 > JAEUTH01. The sequence goes on from JBDTRM010000279.1 coordinate 5,322, forward strand.
TTGGGCAGAGGGTAAGATCATGAATAATTTCTCCTTCTGCACCAGAAAAAGCATCAGCCTCAAGAACACCTCCTAATAAATCATATTTAACAAAAAAAATATCATTAGTTAGCGGACTTATAAGATCACCATTTGCAAAATTAAATGTGCCCAATGAAATATTGGGCCCAGAGAAGGTACCAACTACAGTTGTATTTCCATTAGCATCTATACAAACTTCAGCACCTTCCTCATTCAAGTCACTGCCTTCACTTATTGCAAAAAGCAGATTGCCATTAACACCATATTTTACAACGAATGCTTGTCGAAAATAAGAGATGTTGCTTATAATGTTTGATAATGTGATAGCGCCAAAGGTAATACTGGGACCTTTAAAATACCCTGTAATGGCAACATTGCCGCTTGCATCTGCATAAATGTCATTTGTCCAGCTATCATCAGATGCAATTCCATTTCTTTGCCAAATTAGGTTGCCTGTATCGTCATATTTATATGTTTTAAGAGTATTCGGAAGCACCCATCCTGTCACGTAAATATTGCCATTTACATCAGTGCAAATTGCGGTAGGAGATCCAATATTAGATCCACTATTTTGAGTCCATAATCCTACAAATGTTGATGATACGTTACCATCCCTATCGAGTGTAACAATGATGGTATTCTTTCCGTTTGTGGGGCTAATAGTAATACCATCAACAGTAATACTTGATCCAAAATTGATCACTATTGCAAAAACAAGATTGCCATTTCCATCCATTGGTTTTGCCAAATAAGCATCATCATTATCAATCGAACCAAAACTTTGTGCCCAGCTTAAATTACCCAACGCATTATACTTGGCAATGAAAAAATCAGAAGCACCTTCACTAATTATTAGTGTATTTTCAATTGTAACTGAGAGATTAAATTCTCCCTCCAAAATGAGATTGCCATCCTGATCAGCAAACATTTTTTGGAGAAACAAAAACCCCGAGTCAAATATATTGGTGTTTTTAGCATAAATTATATTACCAGCAGCGTCATATTTTACAATGTAATAGCCAATAATATTTGAAGTTGTAAGCACAATGGTTCCAAAAGTAATTGTAGGTCCTAAATAGGGGCCAATAGCATAATGATTGCCATTCACATCAGAACAAGTTTTGTCTTGATTTTGAGTACCGGTTCCATAAAACGAATTTATAGATTGATACTTTGGCAATGTTTGCGCCAGTGCGTTACTAATGCATATACACGCAAGTAGTACAGTAAATAATAGTTTTGATTTCATAATGATTTTGTTTTAAGTTTTATTTAAATGATAAATGGATTAAATTATTGGGGTCAAAACTATGGCGGGTATATGGCAAAAAAAATCCCCTAATTCGGGGATTTGTTATTCGGTCTCGTATCGCGATTTACGATACTATCTTTTGGTTGATTGCTTTTGCAACTGCTTCTGTCATGCTGGCTACGTGCAGTTTGTCGTAAATGTTTTTCATGTGCGAGCGCACCGTTTCATAGCTGATGTTGCAGTTTTCGGCAATCATTTTATAGCTCATGCCTTTTACAAGGCAGGTTAGTATTTCCTTTTCGCGAGGCGATAAATTGTAATCATTAACGTTAGGCTGTTCCGATGTATCGGGATGCGCACCTGCTTGTTTAGGTTGTTGTAAAAAGCCTAAAACTTTTCGCGCCACACTGGGGCTCATTGGGCTGCCGCCCTGGTAAACCTCCACAATGCATTCAAGTATCCTTGCCGGAAGCGTATTTTTAAGAATATACCCCGATGCGCCCGCACATATTGCAGCAAATACATTTTCATCATTTTCAAATGCAGTTTGCATCATCACATTAACGTTAGGAAATTTTTGCTTCACAATTTTTACGGCTTCAATGCCATCCACACCGGGCATTTCAATATCCATTAAAATTACATCGGGTTGCGATTGCTGCACATCATTAATTACATTATTGCAATTTAAAAAAACACCAGCCATGTGAAAGCCGGGAGTGCCATCAATCAAAACAGATAGGCTGTCGAGCATTTTTTTATTATCGTCAAATACGGTTACTCTTATTGCCATTGTGTTTGTTGTTTGTCGTCAAACCCGCAAGGTTTTTAAAACCTTGCGGGTTTTTAGCGAGTGCAAATTAAATCACAACCATCCCAAATTCCTATCCCCTAACAAGGGGATAAGTAAGTATGATTTCTGTTCCTTTATTGAGCGTGGAATTTATTTTTAAAACTCCGTTTATCTCATCAGCGCGAAGCTGCATGTTTTTTAAACCATTGCCACCTAACACTTCGACAAGCTCAGTGGGCGACATTGTGGTATCAAAACCTTTTCCATCATCACTGATTTTTAAAATCAAATGGTTGCTTTGATTTAAGAACTCAACAGTTACATTTTTACACGCAGCATATTTTGCAATGTTGTTGATGGCTTCTTTAAAGATGAGGTAAAAATTTTTTCGCGCCTGCATTGGAATTAATACGGTGCTTAATTTATCATCCATCAAAAATTCTGTGGCAATATCTTTTTGCGATAATAAGTTGGTAGCTGCCGCTTGCATCCTGTTTGATATTTGTTGCAAGTCATCTTTGCCCGGATTAATTGACCATACAATGTCGCTCATATTTTCCATCATCTCGCGCGAGTTATTTCCTATCTCTTCCGCAAGTTGCATTGCTTTATCATAATCGCCCGCTTTGTATTTATTCTTCATGGCTTCGCTGTATATACTGATGCTGCTTAGCGTGGAGCCAATATCATCGTGCAGGTCGGCACTTATTTGCTTGCGATGATTTATTAAAGCAGTTTGCTGTTCTAACTGCTTGCTTAACCTATAACGATTGAACAAAAGCAAGCTGATAAATATCAAAGCTAGCGAGCCACCAATGATTAAATTCCTGTAAAGTTTTTCTTTTACAAGTTGTTCTTCTTTTAATGCTTTATCCTTTTTTTCCAATTCTAAATTAGCTTTTTGTGCTTTGGCTTCCAGCATTTGAGCAACTAAATCTTGTTGTGTTTTGCTAAGTTTTAACTCCTGGAAATCTTTTGTCTTATTCAGAAATTCAATTTCGGTTTTGGTTTTTTCTGAATTGAGTTTTGAAATTAAGAGTGCAGCCTGTTGTTGTTTCAAACTTAATTGCTGCAAATCTTTTTCTTTATTGAGCAATACAATTTCATTGTCCTTTTTTTCGGTTTCGTATTTGGTTTTCATTTCAGCTATTTGCTTGCTGCCTTCCTCATTAAACATTGAATCTTTAACTGCATCGGCTGCTATTTTATGATGGTAAGCACTTTGCCAATATGCTGCTTTTTCAACAGGTGAGGTGTTGGGCAGCGATGCCCTTAAACTATCCAACTTTGATAAGCAGGTGTAAGTATTTCTGATTGTATTTTTTACCCCTACGGCCATTGCTATCTGTAGGGCCTGCTCCAGATTCTTTTGCGCGTCCTCATAATTATTCAAAGATATCAGCAGGTCACCACGGTTACCTAAAGTCGCACAATAATCCGTCTTGTTACCTGTAGTTTCATATAAAGTTATTGCCTCATTATAGGCATTCATAGCTTGGCGGTACAATGGATTTGCTGTAGCCGTATCCCCTTTACTTTGTGAAATATTACCCTTGTTGCGATATATGCTGCCAATGTTCATGTAATTATTAGCTATCCAGTTTTTGTTACCTATTTCTTTATTGTAAGAAAGCGCGTGGTTATAACTAACCAAGGCTTCATCCAAGTTGTCCAAATTTTTTTGTGTAATCCCGTAATTGTTATACACCATAGCCATTCCATTTTTATCATCCACCTGCTTGTAGAATTGGAGTGATGCATCATAATTTTTAAGTGCTTCATTGTAATTCCCCTGGTCGTTATTAAGAAGACCTATATTGTTATAGGAAAGCGCAATACCACCCATGTCTTTTAATTCTTCTTTAATCTTTAAAGATTTAAGATGATAGTTTAATGCCTGTGGAAAGTTGCCTTGTACCCTATTTAAATTGCCAAGATTATTATATGTTAATGCCATGCCTTTCAACCCTCCAATTTCTTCTCTTGCTTTTATAGAAGCTAAATAATTCTTTTCTGCTTCTTTAAAGTTGCCTAAGTTTTCATCAGCAAGTCCTATATTGTTATATGCATCAGCAATTCCTTTTTTGTACTTTACCTTTTCAGCAAGCAGCAAGGTACTTTGCGCATATTCTTTTACGGCTTTATAGTTACCAAGCTTATAGTAGTACTTAATAATTTCAACATAGGTTTTGCATTTAAGAGTATCTTCTGCGCCTGCGTTTAAAGCTTGCGTTAGCGAATCAATTTTTGAAGTTTGCTGTGCAACAACTTTAAAAGAAAAGAACAATGGAATTAAAAGTAAAAAGGTGAGAACTTTTCTTTTTTGTAATTCAGTAAATAAAAACATAGTTAAACGGGATAGTGCTGATTGATTAAAAACTGCAAGGTAATTTTTGTTCCGGTATAGGTTAGTTCAACTTTAATTTTTCCTCCTAATTCATCTGCACGTTTTGTCAGATTTTTAAATCCGTTGCCTGCAAGCACATCGCTCCAACCTTTTTCTTTTGGTGAGGGATTTGAAAAACATTTTCCATCATTAGTTACTTCCATAATAAATTGTTCACCGCACTTTCCAAAGTTTACCGAAACAGATTTTGCCGGTGCCGGTGTTGCACAATAATTTATAATTTCTTTAAAGATAAAGAAAACATTTTGCCGCACAGGCATTAAAAAATTTTCGTTGTATAACTTATCATCCACAGTATAATTAAAATCAACACCCGATGCACTTAGTTGTGAGTTGGCATAAGCTTCCATCTTATTAAACAACTTTAATCCGTTATCGTTAATAGGGTTTATACTCCACACAATATCACTCATGTTGCCCATAGTTTCGCGGGCGTTTTCACCAATCATATCAATAAGCTGCGACACACGTTCAGGATTATTTGCGACCAATGATTTTTTTGCTGCCTCGCCATATATGCTCATGCTGCTTAAAACAGAACCTACC
>JBDTRM010000280.1:0-1601 GCA_039931675.1 Bacteroidia bacterium
TTTTTGCTGTCTGGTGTAACGTTTCGTAGATACCGTCAATGCTGTCGCTGCGCATCGTGAGCAGGAAGCATGATGAAAGCTGCGGCTTTGGGGTGCCTGCATTAAACAATGTTGGCGTGGCATGTGTGAACCAACGTTCACTCATGAGGTCGTAAGTTTTTATGATTTCATCAATATCATTTTTGTGAATGCCAACGGCAACACGCATAAGCATGTGCTGCGGACGCTCTACCACTTTACCGTTTAATTTTAAGAGGTAGGATTTTTCGAGCGTTTTAAATCCGAAAAAGTCGTAACCGAAATCGCGGTCGTATATGATTGTTGAATCAAGAATATCAGAGTGTTCTTCAATTATTGCATATACATCATCAGCAATGAGCGGAGCAGGTTTGTTCGTTTTGGGGTCAATGAACTCATACAGCATGCGCATGGTTTCACTGAACGACTTGTTAGTGTTCTTGTGAAGATTGCTCACAGCTATGCGCGATGCAAGCAATGCATAATCGGGATGCTGCACCGTAAGCGAGGCAGCAGTTTCGGCAGCGAGGTTGTCAAGCTCGCTGGTGGTAACTCCATCGTAAACGCCTTGAATAACTTTTTGCGCAACTGACAAAGCGTTTACATGTTCGGGATTTAACCCGTAACATAATTTCTGAATGCGTGCAGTGATTTTGTCAAATTTCACTGTCTCGCTTTTACCGTTTCTTTTGATTACATACATAATGATATAGATTTTATAAAGTGTGGGGGGATTTAATTTTGAAATTTTAAATGTTGAATTATAGATTTTAAATTATTCGCTCATTTATAATCTAAAATTTATAATTCTTTTTCTAAAAGTCCTCGTCAAAGCTGATATTAGCAGCGGTTGACTCTTTCATTTCAGATGTTGTATTAATTCCAGCGCGTTTGTATTCAGAAACCCTGCGTTCGAAGAAGTTGGTTTTGCCTTGTATGGAAATCATATCCATAAAGTCAAATGGATTTACAGCATTATATATTTTAGGACAACCGAGTTGAACCAATAAACGGTCGGCAACATACTCGATGTATTGACACATCAGTTTTGAATTCATGCCTATCAGGTCAACAGGCAGTGCATCGCTTACAAACTCTTTTTCAATTTCAACAGCATCATTGATTTGTTGCTGTACAACTTCAACAGGAAGCTTTTCATTTAGCATACTATATAGCAGACATGCAAAATCACAATGCATGCCTTCATCGCGGCTTATAAGTTCATTGCTGAAACTCAAGCCAGGCATTAATCCACGTTTCTTTAACCAGAAGATAGAGCAGAATGAACCTGAAAAGAAAATTCCTTCTACCGCTGCAAATGCAATCAGGCGTTCTGCAAAAGTTCCTTTACTTATCCAGCGCAAAGCCCATTGTGCTTTTCTTTCCACACACGGAACTGTATCAATTGCATGGAGCAAATAATTTTTTTCCTTCGAGTCACTTATATAAGTGTCTATTAATAAGGAGTACATTTCTGAATGAATATTTTCCATCATCACCTGGAAACCATAAAAGCATCTTGCTTCGGGCAACTGCACTTCATTCAAAAAATTAACTGCAAGATTTTCATTTACTATACCATC
>JBDTRM010000281.1:0-4486 GCA_039931675.1 Bacteroidia bacterium
GAAGATTTATAAATTTAGTTTCAGTTAACTGCGAATTTATTTTCCACCGGTAATCGACCTGGCTGCCTATACTCCATGAATTGAGTGCTTTTTCACTTTTGAATATAGTTCTCTTTGCTGTATTTACTGAAACAAAACCATAATCGGTTTCGGCTACAAAACCCATTGCAGGATTAAATTTTTCTCCTGCATATTCAAAATCGAAACCATGCGTAAAACCTTCGTTTGCATTTTTAAATGCAAACACGTTTAGGAACTCATTGTTATCAAATGTTTTAACAACATTTGTATCATAGGTAGTTGACGCACCAAAACCTGTCATCCATTTATCATTAAAATGATGCACAGCATCAATGCCTATACTTTGATTGGAAACGGATCCCTCATGGGTTGATATACGGTTAGTAATTATACCACCGTAAAAACTTCCGCTCTCACCATAATATTTTCGCAATCGTGCAACCGTAAAATTCTGTGCAACAATGTTTTCCGATGCTACATCGGTAGTTTGCATATTGAGCCCACCAATGGCGAGGTTGTTTGCTTTTCCTGTAACGCGCACACCAGCTATTATCGGCACGGCAACATCATTTTCTAAACCAATGGTACGTGAATTAAAAAGTTGTGTTCCATTACCAACCTGGTAATTAAGATAGCTTTGTGACTCAAGAAAAAAACTTCTTTTTTCAGGAAGGTTAATTTCATACTTGGTTAAATTAATAATACGGTTATCAACTTCGGCCTGGGCAAAGTCAGTATTCAAAGTAACATTAAGCGTAAAATTTTTTGTGAGGCCATATTTTAAATCTGCACCTATGTTGCTGATTATCTTATCCAGTGTTTCATTATTTGAATAATATTTCCTGGCAAGAAAAGTATTGGTTGCTTCATAAGCCGTGCCATCACTATTTAAATTATTCTGGTGTTCAAAATTGGCTATTACATAAGGTGTGAGGTAAATTGGTTTTTTTGTTTTAAGATTGGAAAACTCAATTTCGGCAGCCTGGCTTACATTGCACCACAGGTTATTTATTGTAGAATCACAGGTGGGGTAGGTTGTCAGTTCATTTTTTCTTTTTACTAATCGGGCAAGGCGAAAGCCCATAATGACTTTTTCTTTTTGTTCAAACCGCAGTGATGAAAACGGAATGCGATATTCCGAAATGTAACCGGTAGAATCCACCGTGCTTGAAGCGTCCCAAAAATTATTATAATCATCATTCTCATCACTACCGTTATTCGATATTTCAGTATCAAAACGGCCATTCAGTGTATTCGTGATAAAAATCACTGCTGAACTCTTATCGTTATAAGTATCTAACTCTACAGATGTACCATCATCATTGCCCAATGAAAAATCCCTGTCCATAAAAAAACGTACAATTTTACCAGGCTCTGAATCATAACAATGGAACCCTACAAATAAAAACTCATCATTGTATAACATGCGTACTTCAGTTCCTTCAGTGGGTGCAGCACCGGCAACCGGACCTACCTGCATAAAATCAGTAAGCGGTGCGGCAAGCATCCATTCGCTCTCATCCAATTTGCCGTCTAATTTTATATTGTTAGTGATTCTGACCGGAACGTAGCGTTTCTGTGCCGCAACTGAAAAGACAATTGAATTTAGGATAAAAGAAAAAATAATTGTTTTAAAAAGATTGGTCATCTTTATTTTTTCTCCAAATATAAAATTGTTCCTTCACAAAAAACCCGCGAGGGTGAAAAAATCCTTGCGGGTTGAATTTTGAATTTGCCACTACATAGAGACTTAATCCATTGCGTCTCTTATTTCAACAAAAAATTTTTTTTATCATTTTTCCTGGTTAAAAAAATTTCAGGTACTTACTTTTTCACCACCAAACAGTCGGCAATGATATCATGCAGTGCTTGTTTCTTTTCAGTAAAGCCGGCCATCATGTAACCGATATGGAGTGTTAGGTTTGAAAGTGCCTTGCCAAAATATCTCCCGGTTGCACGACCGAATGAGATTCTATCTCCGTTAATGTCAGTTACTTTTAAGCCAAGAACAAGTTTGCCCACGGTTGCTTGTCTTGACGAAGATTCCATTAATGCATAATACAACCATCCTATAATTCCGTTAGCAAGGATAGCTATAATAATGGCTCCCATAAAAATTCCTGTCATGGCAATTTTTTGCTCCTCTTGATCCATTGATTTAAAGTTATGCGTGAAGTCAAAAAAGCCTGTGAAAAGAAAAAACGGGATAATAATTATTGCGAATGGCACACTTAGCACCAGGTTATCAATAAGGTGGGCAACAAATCGAAGCCAGAAACCGGCATACTCGGCTTGAACAGGTCTTTCAGTTAAATCAATCATTATGGTTTATTGTTTGGGTTAGCCTGAAAAATAAATTACATCTTACTCAATTGAAGAGATTCCATTGCCATTTGCTTATTAAAAGTAAGTGCCATTGATTTATAATTTACAAGATCAATGATGGTTCCTATCAAACATAATCCGCCAGTCAGCACATAGAGAATTCCCATGCCGATTTGGTTGAGCATAAATCTTTGAATACCTGCAATAAAAACAAATCCTATTAACGTAACAATCATAATTGTTTTCGGATCTTTTCTTTTGGTTTGATAGAGCATTACAAAGTTCTTTTCCTGCTCCTGGTTCAGGTCTTTGGCTACACTTTCTAAAAACATAATTTCTTCTGCTTCAATGTTAGGAAGCATCATGAGTTGATTTTTGTCCATAATTTAAATTTGTTTCAGGGTTAATATTATACTGACGGAAATAATTTTTTGTAAGTATAACTATTCTCTGTAATAAAACAACAAACGCAAAAGCACCCAGCCAATGTGCTTTGAATGAAGCCTGAAACTCTCCATGCATTAATAATGAAATTGAATGACCAATGCCGCAACCCGGGCACCAGCTAAAGCCTAAAAGTTTAAGTATGCAAAAAGAGCTTTGTTCAACGTATGGATTATTGAAATACAGAAAAGTGAGTGATGCAATCCATATAATTAATTCAAGGGGCAATGATTTTAAAGAGATCATCGGGTAGTAATTATTTAAGGGCTGTTTTAAAAATTCGTTTTTATAACACCTCACTCTAATCTCTCCGCCTTTAGGCGGAGAGAGGTTGAATGGTGAATTTTAAAAACATCCCTGAATCATTTTTCAATTTTAAATACTGTACCTGTTTTGTCTTTTGGTCCTGAAATTTTTTGAGTGAGAATATATAACTCGCCTTGTTCATCTTCGCCAAATGCATTCACTTTGCAATTGATATCATTCGATTTTTTCCCCTCAATCTTTAAGTAATAGTTGAGCCAGCTTTTATCGGGCTGTTGTTTCAAACAAAATAATTTTCCGTTCCAGTCACCGTACACATAAGCATTTTTCAATTCCGAAATTTCCTTGCCATGATATACATATCCACCGGTAACACTTATTCCAACCGAATGTGGATATTCATATATTGGATAGGTTAAATCCACACGATCGCAGTTATCAGCATTGTAGCAATGATTGCCTTCCATCACACGCCAGCCATAATTTTTTCCACTTTCTATAATGTCTATTTCCTCAAACTTATCCTGACCTACATCTCCACAAAATAACTTTCCGGTTTCACGGTCAAAAGAAAAACGCCAGGGGTTGCGCAAACCGTTAGCAAAAATCTCGCCACGTGCATTTTTATTTAAAAATGGATTATCTGTTGGTATGGAGTAAGGTTTCGCGCCATCAACATCAATGCGTAAAATTTTTCCTAACAAAATGTTCAGATTCTGACCATTGCCAATGTCGCCATGTTGATCCCCGGCACCTCCTCCGTCACCTGTTCCGATGTATAAATAACCATCTTTTCCAAAAGCAAGCTGCCCGCCATTGTGATTACTTTCAGGTTCTTCAATTTCGAGTATTATACGTTCAACTGTTTCGGCTTCATCAGCATTAGTTACCGATACTTTATATTCGGCAATCACACTTTTATGATCTGATTCTTTATTTTCAGATGGTGCGCTGTAATAGACAAAAAATCTTCCATTGGTTTTATATTGAGGATGAAAAGCCAGTCCCAGCAGACCTTTTTCGCTATATGCAAAATTAAGATGATCAATTTTTGAAGTAATATTTAAGAATGGTTCGGGCAAAAGCGTTCCGTTTTTTATAATACGGATGCGTCCGGATTGTTCTAAAATAAAAAGGCGGTTGCTTCCATCATTGGCTACAGCCATTCCTACAGGAGATGTTAATCCGTTCACAACGGAAGTTGTTTTTATGTTGATGGATGGACCATTTTCTATTGATTCAGGTGCTGTTTGTTGGTCGTTTTCAGAGCCGGATTTTTTTGAAGAGCAGGTTGTTAATAAAATCAATGCTGTGCATACGCTACAGATGGAAATGAAGATGTAATTTTTCACCGCGAAATTTTTAATGAATATTCTCTATCAACTAATTACGAATTGGTACGAATATACGAATGAGGTAGCATCAACAAATT
>JBDTRM010000282.1:0-9756 GCA_039931675.1 Bacteroidia bacterium
TGATTGATTTGTGTCGCGATGTGTGGGCTTATGTTTCGATGAATTATTTTGTGCAGTCAGTTAAGGAAGGCGAAGTAGGTTCATCAGCCATGCCGCATAAAGTTAATCCGATTGATTTCGAAAATGCTGAGGGCAATCTCGGTATTGCAAATGCACTCTATGAATTCTTTTCGGCAAAGCTTCCCATTTCGCGCCTTCAAAGGGATTTGACAGACTCCACAGTATTGCGCAACATTGGTGTTCCCATTGCACACACCATCATTTCATTCAAATCAATAGTGCAGGGTTTGGAAAAAATAAAGTTAAACGAAAAAATAATCGCCAGCGATTTAGAAGATAATTGGGCAGTAGTGGCCGAAGCAATACAAACAATATTGCGAAGAGAAAATTATCCCAACCCTTATGAAAAATTAAAAGAGCTTACCCGCACAGGTTCAACAATAAATCGCGATGTAATAAAATCATTCATCGAAACATTAGATGTAAACGAATCAATAAAGGAAGAGCTAAGAAAAATCTCCCCATCAAATTATTACGGTGTATTTAAAATGCGCTCCAAGTCATCCTGAATTCGTTTCAGGATCTGCCTCAACGAATCTGGTGCGATAGCCATCGTTGACGCAGATGCTGACCTTCGTCAGCATGACGAAGTGGGTTTGCAATAATGACTAATAACTCAATGACCAATTTCCCTTCCTAATGTTCATCTCAGGTTTCACCTTCATTCGCAATGCCATCAAATATGACTACCCGATAGTGGAGGCAATAACCTCCATACTACCCGTATGCGATGAAGTGGTAGTAGCTGTTGGCAATTCAGAAGATGGAACACGCGTGCTCATTGAATCAATACCTTCTGACAAAATAGAAATAATTGATACCGTGTGGGACGACAGCCTGCGCGAAGGCGGTGCTGTGCTTGCTGTTGAAACCGATAAAGCTTTTGCAGCAATCAATCCAAAAGCCGATTGGGCTTTTTACATACAAGGCGATGAAGTGGTTCATGAAAAATATCTGCCAGCCATAAAAGATGCGATGTTAAAATACAAAGATGACAAGCGTGTACAGGGGCTGTTATTTAAGTATTTACATTTTTACGGTTCGTATGATTATGTGGGCGACTCGCGCAGGTGGTACAGACATGAAGTGCGCATCGTGCGAAACGATAAAGCAATCACATCATTTAAAGACGCACAGGGTTTTAAGTACAATGGCAATTTGCCTCGCGTTAGAGAAATTGATGCATATATGTATCACTACGGTTGGGTGCGCCCGCCTGAATATCAGCAGGCCAAGCAACGCGATTTTCACAAGCTATGGCACGATGATAAATTTGTTGAGCAAAGATTTTCTGATGCATCGGCTTTCGATTATTCGCAGATAGATTCATTGGCATTGTTCACCGGCACACATCCCGCAGTAATGCAACCACGCATCAACCGTATCAACTGGAAATTTGAATTTGATCCCACACACAAAAAACTTTCATTAAAAAGTAAATTCTCCGCAGCTATGGAAAAATATTTTGGCTGGAGACCGGGGGAGTATCGGAATTATAGGAAGGTCTGATTAATCTAAAAATTGAACCTCGAAATTTATGTTAACCAAAAATTTAATGATATTCACAAAAAACAATTGGAAATAATTAACCAATAGGTTAACTTTGTGATGAAATCAAGAGCAGCATTAAGACATAAACTTAATAAAATAGTTGTTCAAAACCCTTTGGACTTTAGGGGAATAGACCCTAATTGTGTTGAGTTATATATAGATTATGCTAACGCCTATGAAATCATAAGCATTTTTAGAGAAGAAAAAAACAGGGCTAAGTTTAAAATCATTATTCGTTATATTTTGCGAGGTGAATACAATGACGATTTCTACAAAAAAGAAGATGGGGCTGTAACAGCCATGAGATTTAGCGGAAATCCTAATTCAAGAATTTATTGTATTGAGATCCAGGGAACTGAACCAGGGACAAGAAAAATTATAATAATGTCAAAGTCTTATCGTCATAAAAATGTCCAAAAAAATGATAATAAAATAAAGGCTTTGATAAAGTCCATCAAAGAAATAAATTATAAATGTTATGAAAGAGAAGAAGACGCAAAAAAACATAAATGAACTGCTTGATGAACTCCTTGATTTTGCCGATGACAAAGAGAAATTAACATTTGACGAAATGGTAATTAATACAGAAGCAATGCAGGTAGTTCAGGATTTAATGAAAAGCAGTCAACAGGTAAAAACAAGAAAAGAACTTGCCAAAAGATTGGAAGTTACAGAGGCATACTTATCAAAGTTGTTTTCCTGTGATAAATATTTTAATGTTCCTTTATTAGCCAAGATTCAAAAAATATTTAATGTACGATTTAAGGTTATTGATGGAGCAAAATTAGCTATGCAAACTAATGTTTTTGTGCTTCAGGTACCTAAGAGTCATTCAAATAAAGCAGCAAAAATGGCTATCTCTCAGTCTTTTTCCTCTAACAGCATAGGGAGTTTAAATATGCTGTCAAACTAATAATTAATGCAATGATTACGAGTAGATTTATTTTATCAGCCAAATCAGCATCAATAGATTCAATCACCAATCAATTGAGCATTCATGGTGTAATTGAAGGCCTTACATCATCCGAACTTCCGGCACTTATACCAGATTTGTGCATTGTTGTACTATTTGAAAGAGATGTTAAAAAGGACCCGCCCAAAATTGAAGTTATCGCAAAGGTTTTAGAAAATAAAAAAAGTATAATTGAACAACCTATTCAAATAGATTTTAAAGAAGGGAATTCAAATAGAACTGTTCTGAATATCCCCTTTTTACATTTAGAAGAGTATGGAAAATTAATGTTTGAATTTTGGGTTAAAAAACAAAAAGTAGCAAGCTATTTTGTAAATTTTACTCAAGGCAACGGCACAGCCGAGAATGATAAAGTATTGATTATACCAGTTCAAAAAAAATAAATTTAAAAATGGCTTATTAATTCATAATCCTTTGCTTTCAAAAATATTTATCAAAAAAAACCACGACATCAACATTCAAAATTCTTTCAATGCAATACGACCCCATAAAACGCTCGCTGGGCAACGTTTTTAACCAATCAGTTTTTTTACGAAAGCTTTTTTACAATCTTCTCGATTTGCTGCTGCTACGCTGCTGGCACATCCATAAAGAACTTCGCGCATGGCGCAAAACAATAAATGCACAAGGTGCGATAAACATTTTCGATGCCGGTTCAGGTTTTGGTCAATACACTTACTATATCCACTCACGCAATAAAAACTGGAACATTCTCGCTGTGGATGTAAAAGATGAACAAGTAGCAGATTGCAATAAGTTTTTCGCAAAGATGAATGCAAGTGATAAAGTGAAATTTATAGTAGGTGATCTCACTAAATACCAAAACCCCAACACTTATGATCTTGTATTATGTGTTGATGTAATGGAGCATATAGAAGATGATCGTGCATGTTTCCGCAACTACTGTGCTTCACTTAAAAAAGGTGGAATGCTTTTAATCTCCACACCCAGTGACCAGGGCGGAAGCGATGTGCAGGGCGACAGCGACCAGTCATTCATTGAAGAGCATGTGCGCGATGGCTACAACATCGAAGAAATAAAGCAGAAAATATTAGACGAAGGTTTCTCAAAAGTAGAAGCCCGGTATCAATACGGCACACCCGGAAAAATTTCGTGGCGCTTATCTATGAAATATCCAATACTTGCATTAGGTGCAACAAAACTGTTCTTTGTTATCCTGCCTTTTTATTACATCATAGTTTACCCGTTTTGTTTCATCCTCAACTGGCTTGATACGAATACAACGCATAAAACAGGTACAGGCTTAATAGTAAAAGCGTGGAAATAATTTGAAATGAGGGGTCATTCTGAACTTGTTTCAGAATCTGCTTTTAGGAAAGAATTTGTTGATTAAAATAAATAAATTTCAAAAGTTCCGTGATATCGTTATCCATTTAAAGATTGCTTCGTTCCTCGCAATGACGAATAATCGAATTTCCATATTTCCGTATTCCCTTATTCCCCAACAAATTGCTCTTCCCTCTCTACATAGCCAAACGTTACCTCTTCGCCAAAAAATCGCAGAATGTAATCAACATCATTACTGCTGTTTCAATAATTGGTATTTCAGTAGGTACAGCAGGATTGGTTATCGTACTGAGTGTATTCAACGGTTTTGGTAACCTGGTGCTTTCACTTTATGATTCATTCGACCCTGATATCAAAATTACTGCTGTTGCAGGGAAATCATTCGACCCGCAACAAGCTAAAATTGATAAGCTCAAAAACATTAATGGCATAACAGCTATAAGCGAAATTGTAGAGGAAAATGTTTTGCTCCGTTACCGGGATAGGCAAGTGATTGCACGTATTAAAGGAGTTGATTCAACTTTTGTAAAAAGCACACGAATGAAATCATCCATCATTGATGGAGATTTTGTGTTGCAACAAGGTGATACAAATTATGCAGTATTCGGCAGTGGCGTTGCCTATTATTTATCAATGGACATTCAGCACATTTTCGCTCCTGTGCAATTGTTTGTCCCAAAGCGCGGAATGCAGCCTTCGCTCAACCCCGAAGATGCCTTTAACCATGACTGGATTATCCCGTCAGGAGTGTTTGCGTTACAACAAGACTTTGACAACAAGTATGTTTTTGTTCCATTATCCTTTGCCCGTAAATTATTTGATATGCCTATAGCAGTTAGTTCTATCGAAGTATCAATTGCCGATGGAGGAGATGTTGCTTCAATACAATCACAAATCGCAGCACAATGTGGCAGTGCATTTGAAATTAAAACCCGTGCAGAACAACATGATTTTTTATATAAAATCCTGACATCAGAAAAATTTGTGGCCTACTTTGTTTTATGCCTCATACTTTTAATTGCCACATTTAATATTCTCGGTTCGCTCACCATGCTCATCATTGAAAAGAAGCACGATATAAATTTGCTGATGAGTTTAGGTTCTGACCTGCCCCAAATCAAAAATATTTTTTTAACCGAAGGCTTGCTCATCACTTTTATCGGGGCATTATCGGGGCTTGCCTTAGGCGGATTAATATGCACCCTGCAAAAGACATTTGGTTTCATTGCTATTGAAAATGCCGAGTCATTTGTAATTGATGCTTATCCTGTAGCTATGCAGCCTTTTGATTTTGTATTGAGCTTTTTTATTGTTGTAATAATAGGCGCATCGGCATCTTATTACACTGCTCAGAAATTGGTTACAAAATATGCATTGGCAATAGTGAAACCGTAATACCAATTACCTGGTGCTGATAAGCAAGCATTAAAAAGAATTTGGAATGTTGAATTAGTGTATAGGATAGATGGTGCTGTTAACTTTCGGAAAGTTGAAGAGCATTTCATTAATTCTTACATTTTCTCAGTTATAATTGCGCTCTGTCAGACATTTGCAACAAGTCCTTTTTTAAATGTGTCATCTTGCGCATATCACTTGTTGAAAGTTTTTCTTGATTACATTTACAGAAACAATCTCTTCACCATGAAACCTGCTCTCATCTCCATTTTCTTTTTCTTTTTATGTTTTGATGTATTTTCTCAAACTAACGGTGTAATCATTTTGCCCGACCCTGTTGCTTCAATGCAAAAAACCCGGCATGCCATAGCCGTTGATAAAAATGATAATGTTTGGATGGGTTTTAAATATATTGGTTTGGGAAAGTTTGCAAATGGCAACTGGACTTTATACGATAGTCTCAATAATGGATTGCTGTCTAACACTGTTTATGCCCTTGCAGTGGATGCAGCCAATAATATGTGGATAGGAACAAAAAATGGTTTGCAGAAATTTAATGGAACTACTTTCCAATCTTTTACAACTGCAAACAGTGGTTTGATTAACGATACCATTTCGGCACTTTATATAAAAGGCAACACGGTTTATATTGGCACCAATGCAGGGCTGAGTGTTTTTGACGGAAGTAATTGGGTTAGTTACACAACAACTAACAGTAACCTTATAGGCGATTCTATTTCAGCAATTGCTGTTACTGATAACAATGATAAATATTTTGCAACTTATAAAGGATTAAGTTGCCTCGCAGCTAACGGCAGTTGGTTTAATTTTGATAATGCAAGCGCTGGTATTGACAATAAAATAAATGCGCTTTTGGCTGATGGCAATACGCTTTACGTTGGTGCGAACAGTACTTCTTACAAGTTGTCGAATAATATCATTCAAAGTTTTGAAACATTTTTTCCATGCATGGAAGGTTCAAATTATGGCACTTACTCTTTTGCAAAATCGAGCACGGATAAAATTTATTTCGGGTATTCATTGAAAACCTTTTATGAAATGGAGAATAATAATCTTAAAAGGTATTATCTCAAACCATATTTGTCGCAGGTTGAACTTGCCATAACATCTAAAGACAGTCTTTATATAACGAGCACAAGTAAATTTCAAGGCTCAAATTTTTTTGCAAAGTTTGAACCTTCAACTTATACAGCCCCGCAGGTTAATGACACCATGAAATATCTCGACATTAACGATGTGAAGGCATTAATTGCTAATGAAGGTATGATGCATTGGGATTATATTGATTCCAAATATTTCGTTCCCAAGTGTTCGGGCAAAACATCTGTTTTTGCTTCGGCACTTTGGGTCGGAGGATTAGATGATAACAACCAATTACATCTTGCAGCACAAACATATCGCCAAACGGGAAGTGATTTTTTTACCGGACCTCTTGATACAATAACTCATATTGCCGATTCTGTTAGCAGCGCTTACTACAATAAAATCTGGAAAGTAGAACGCAATGAAATTGAAGAGTTCAAATATCAATTTGCTTTAGGCAACGTTGCCAATAACTCTTACGTTATACCAACAGATGTTTTAAGCTGGCCCGCAAATGGTATTTTAAATAATGCAAAGATGCTTGCTCCTTTTATTGATGTTAATCATGATGAAAAATACAATCCACACGATGGTGATTATCCCGATATAAAAGGCGACAAGTTTTTGTATTGGGTTTTTAATGATACCATGAAAGCACATACTGAAACCGGTGGTGCTGCATTGGGTGTGGAGGTACATGCTTCGGCTTATGCTTATGATTGCCCGCAGTTGGATGATAGTGATGATGTAATGAACCTCACCACTTTTTATCAATACAAATTTATCAATCGCACCGGATTAAATTATCACAACATGTACATTGGTTTATGGTGCGATGTTGATTTAGGAAAAGCAACTGATGACTATGTAGGTTGTGATACCACGCTTGATATAGGTTTTGTTTACAATGGTGATAACAATGATGATGGCTACGGTTATGGATTAAACCCACCCATGCAAAACATTTTAATATTAAAAGGACCCGTTGCTGCTAATGCAGATAACAAAGACAATAATCATAATGGGTTGATTGATGAAGCAGGTGAAACTTTGGGGATTACGTGCTTTACCTCGTATAATTCAGGAAGTCAATTTGGAAACCCGAATGGCGCACCGCATTATTATCATTACATGAAAAGCGAATGGGGTAACGGGCAGCATTTTACTTTAGGAGAATATGCTCAGAATCCAAACAATCCGCTTATTGATTATATGTTTCCCGGAACACCTTATGATACAACACAATGGAATGAAGGAACAGCAAATGGAACACCAGAAGACAGACGGTTTGTAATGAGTAGCGGTCCATTTAATCTTAATGCAAACGATACCGCAACAATTGATTTCGCTTACGTTTTTACACGTGATGAAACTGCACCCAACGGATTAACAACTTCAATAGCACGCAATATAAAAGACGTGAAAAAAATTATTGATTGGTATAAGAATGATAATTTTCCTTCGTGCATAAGCAAGACATTTCCTCCGATTGATACTTCAAATACGCTTATTATTTTTCCAAATCCTGTGAACGATATTTTGCAATTCAGTTTACAATTACATTCATCATCACCACAATTTTTTATTTATGATTTGTTAGGACAAAAAATTATAAGCGGTGTTATTAAAAGCAAAATCATTAACATCAGTTCGCTTAGCAATGGCGTTTACTTTTTGAAAATTAAAGATGGTGACAATGAGTTTATGCAGAAGTTTTTGAAGTTGGAGAAGAAATAGATTTGGTTTTTTTCTTGATGAATTACTTTCGGAAAGTTCCTTCAACTTTCCGAAAGTTGAAAGAGAAATTTGGCGCTTCTCAAAACGCTTCCTTCTGCCCAACGAAAATTACCCACACCGTAAGCAAAATGATTTTAATATCAAGAAGGAAAGAATAATTCTCAACATACCAAACATCCAATTCAACCCGCCTTTGCATCATTGCAGGGTCAACTGTGTCACCACGAAAACCTTTTACCTGCGCCCAGCCTGTGATTCCCGGCTTTGCAAAATGGCGCACCATAAATTTGTCAATCATTTCGCTGTACTCTTGTGTGTGCCGCACCATGTGTGGGCGAGGACCTACTACACTCATATCGCCCCAAAGCGTATTGAAGAACTGCGGTAATTCATCAAGACTTGTTTTTCGTAAAAATGCACCAATCTTAGTAATACGTGGGTCGTTGCGTGTGGCTTGTTTTTCATCGGCTTCTGAGTTTACACGCATCGTGCGGAATTTAAGACAGGTAAATTCTTCGTTGTTTTTTCCGGAACGCATTTGCTTAAAAAACACCGGCCCTTTTGATGTCATCTTGATGATAATTGCAAATACCGGAAATAATATCGGGAATAGAAAAACGATTATCATTAATGAAAATGCTATATCAAACAAACGTTTGATAACGCGGTTGGAGAGTGATTCTAACGGTTCGGTGCGCATTACCAGCACAGGAATCATGTCGTAAAAATCAACAATAACTTTTTTGTTAAAGAAGCCTTTAAAGTCGGGAATGAGTTTAAAACGGATAAGATTTTTATCAGCAAAACGTAAAAGGTCAGCCACATTCTCATTAGTCAAACCCGAAAGCGAACAATAGATTTCGTCAATTTCATTATCAATGCAAAACTTTTCCAATGCCTCTGATGATGTGGCTTGAAATTCAGGTATGCTGCCATCTTCGGTATTTAAATTAAAAGACCCTAAAAGACGATAACCATACCTGGCCTTATTTGTAAAAAAACGATACATATCTGTAGCCTGGTGGCCACCGCCAACAATGATTACACGCTTGTAATTCAAGCCCTGCATACGCAGAAACTTGATAGCGCGAAGTATGGCAAAGCGCCAGATGAAAAGCAAAATTGCAAAGCCGGCACATTGCAATAAAATTAATGTTGGAGTAATGTCGAACCTGTTAATGTAATAAAAAACAGGAACAAGAATGATGAAAAAGAATCCAACGGCCTTTATAAGTTTTGAGAAAACTTCTTCATCGCCAACATGGCGCGGCACCACTGCAAGTTCAAATGAATTACTTAAAACAACCCAAACACCATTCACAATTGTCAGCACCAGCAAATGCTCTTTAACTTCATAAAGTGTAGAATGCATTACAAGCATATACACCAAAATAAAAGCCGCATTGAGCGCAATGAGGTCGCCAAGCAAAAGAATTTTATTAGTATAACGGGAGTATCCTATTGGCATACGCGGGGGAGTTAAATTTTGAATGATGAATTTTGAATAATGAATGTTGAAGGGGGAACTTCAAACTTCATTATTCAAAAATCAATTCATTATTCATTATTCAACATTCATTATTCAACATTCATTATTCAACATTCATTATTCAACATTCATTATTCAA